>JAUWLN010000024.1 GCA_030613665.1 Dehalococcoidia bacterium | reverse complement strand
CGAACACGCCAGATACAGCCAGCGCGGTATACTCACCGAGGCTGTGACCGGCAACGAACCTGGGCGGCGGCAGATTGGGATTGACCTCGCGGGCCGCTTCCAGACAGGCATAGCTGACGACCAGGATGGCTGGCTGGGCATTTATGGTCTGGCGCAGTTCCTCCTCAGAACCTTCAAAACACAATCTTGAGAGAGGAAATCCAAGCACTTCATCAGCCTGATGGAAGACGGCCTTCGCTGAAGCGAAGGTCTCATAGAGGTCATGCCCCATGCCTGCCCACTGCGCTCCCTGACCGGGAAAGATGTAAGCTACTTCAGTCGGTTCAACCATAGATTCCCACTGCGCACTGAATCGGAGGGGAAGGACCTATGCAGGCCTCCCTGACGGTCCCGGCATCTCAATGACCTCTCTGCCGGCATAATTGCCACAGTTGGGGCAAGCGTGATGTGGCAGCTTCGGGTTATGACACTGAGGGCAGTAATCAAACTGGGGGGGCTTCAATGCCAGATGGCTTCTTCTCTTACCACGGCGTGCTTTGGATATCTTTCTTTTTGGATGTGCTCCCATAATCTGCGTTTCCTCTTATTTTATTTGCCGAACTGCGTCAGATTCATGAGTTTAGACCAGCGTGGGTCCACCGTCCGTACGGGGCAGCCGCAGGGTCCCTGGTTCAAATTGCGTCCGCACTCAGGGCATATCCCGGCACAGCCCTCGCGGCACAGCGGTTTCATCGGTATCGTCAGCAGTACATATTGGCGTATGGCTTCACTCAAATCAACTACGTGATGCTCGTCAATGGCGAATGAACCGGACTCACCGGAAGGCTGAAGCGGCAATCCGCTACTGACGTCAACGGTTTGAATGTATTCCTCTTCCAAACTTATGTCCAGTGGACACTTAAAAGCGCCCAAGCAGCGGCTGCAGGTTAGTTCGAGCTCGGTATGCAGTTTTCCCCTGACCAGAATGCCGCGATGCGTCCTGAGCAGGCTGACGTCACCGTTTACCGCGCTGTCACGCTCTTCGGCAATATCAATATTGCCGTCTACTTTATATTTACGGGATGACCCGATGGGTTCCTTGAGCAACTGGGAAACATTTATCTCCATAACAGCCACCTCCTCACCAGCCAGTACATTCTATTATAAGACAAGCGGCGTATCCGCCGCAAGCTCGGTGAAGCGTGATACTACGAGTTCATCGCTTTGATTATGGTGATGAGTCCGTCGTTGAGATAATCTCTTCCGGCTTCGGCAAGCTGGTTTCTGGCCAATAGCACGTCCAACCCACCCTGTGCCAGGTAATCTCTGAAACAACGATGATGATTTCTGCCGGCGAGAAACTCAATGACCTTGACCAGGCGGGGGAATATAGTGTTGGGCACTGGGACCTGAAAATCGAGGAAAATCAAAGCTCCGCCTTTCCTGACCACCCTTTTCATCTCCGAGATTATTTTATCCCGGGCGGCCCTCTCCTTTTCGTGCAGGGCAAAAGATATGGAGGCACAGTCAAAGCTGTTATCCTTGAATGGCAGATAGCAGGCATCAGCTCGCTGAAATGAGACATTGTCCCTTTTTCTTTTACCTTTCCCGGCCAACTTGAGCATATTCGGGTCCAGGTCAATGCCCGTAGCCCTGATACCAGCCTCAGCGTAATAAAAAGCCTGGTCTCCGGTCCCGCAGCAGACGTCCAGGACCCTGTCCCCGGCCTTCATTCCGGAAAAGTATATGGTGTAAGGTCTGATGCCTCGCAGGAAGGGGTCTATCAAAGTTGAATAGTTTAAGAAAAGCACTGGATTATCGCTTCTTCAGTTTCTCGATTAGCAGCGGCACCACCTGAAACAGGTCGCCGACGATGCCGTAGGTGGCCACTTCAAAGATGGGGGCATTGGGGTCGTCATTAATGGCAACGATACACCCGGAGGTCTGCATGCCCACCGTGTGTTGCAGAGCCCCGGAAATGCCCACGGCGATATACAGCCCGGGGCAGACCGTTTTCCCGGTCTGGCCTATCTGGTGCGAATAGGCAATCCACCCCTCATCCACCACCGCGCGTGTGGCACCCACCGCCGCGCCCATGGCTGAGGCCAGCTCATTGAGCATCTCGCAATTCTCCGCCTTTTCCAGGCCCCTACCCCCGGCAACGATGACATCCGCCTCTTCAATTCTGACCGTTTCCGCAGTTTCCGCAACAAAGTCGATAAGTTTTGTCCTTGAGGTGATGCGTTCCCGTTTAAAATCTACCTTTATTATTTCCCCTTTTCGGCTGCCATCCGGTCCGCACCGGGAAAAGACATGGGGGCGCACCGTCGCCATCTGCGGTCGTGCTTCCGGGCAGGTTATGACGGCCATGATATTGCCGCCGAAGGTCGGCTTCGTCTGCAGGAGCAGCCTCTTCTCAGCATCGATATCCAGGCTGATACAGTCGGCGGAGAGTCCGGTGGGCAATGCCGCCGCCACCCGGGGAACGAAAGCGCGTCCCAGCGCAGTGGCTCCAGCCAGGACTATCTCCGGTCGGTGCTGCTGAATCAGCTCGACGAGTTGCTGCGTCAGAAGGTCTTCCTGATTGTTCGCCAGCTCAGGGCTATCGATAAGATAAATTCTGTCGGCACCATGGGCTATCAAACTGTTGACATCACCGACTTCATGTCCCAAACATACGGCGCTCAATTCCGTCTGTAAAGCGTCCGCCAGGCCTCTTCCCCTGGCCAGGAGCTCATAGACGACGCCCCTGATTTCGCCGTTCCGCTGCTCGGCAAATACCCAGACTCCCCGGTAATTCACGTTACTCATACCTTTTCACTTCAGACCAGCCCATCATCCTTTAACCGGCCAACCAGACAGTCCACCTGGCTTTCTAAATCTCCCTGAAATATCTCACCCCTGCGGTCCTGCTGGGGAGAGAATATCCTGATGACCCTGGTGAAAGAGCCAGCCATACCGACTTTGCCCGGGTCAATGTTTAACTCTTTGATTCCCCATACCGCTATACTGGCGCTTTTCGAGCGGGTAATACCGCGCAGCGAGGGAAGACGCGGCGTGTTAATCTCTTTGACCACGGTGATAACGGCAGGAAGAGGGCTTCCCATGATTTCATACCCGTCCTCGACCATGCGCCGGACACGCATCTCGCCATCGGCTATCTCCTCTATCTGGCTGACATAGGCGACAAACGGGAGGCAAAGCATCTCGGCGAGCTGCGGGCCCACCTGCCCGGTATCACCGTCCAGTGTCTGCCGACCGCAGACGATAAGGTCATACGGCTCCAGCTTGCGTAGCGCCATCGATAGCGTGCAGGAAGTCGCCCAGGTATCGGCGCCGGCGAATGCCGGGTCGCTTAAAAGGATCCCCTCGTCAACACCGAGGGAGACGGCCTCTCTCAGGGCGGCTTCCGTCTGAGGGGGACCCATGCTGATGACGGTTACCTTGCCGCCAAACCTCTCTCTCAGCCGGACGCCCTCCTCAATAGCGTAGGTATCAAAGGGATTGATGATGTTCTCGATGCCCTCACGGATGAGGGTATTGGTCTCGGGGTCGATTTTTACCTGCGTGGTACCGGGCACCTGTTTCAGGCAGACGATGACGTTCATTCCGTCTTTGCCTTCCGCTTTCTCAATTCAACGGCAATAGCGTTGCGCAGGATTTGATTGGCGCCTTCGTATATCTGGGTGATTTTGGCGTCCCGCATCATCTTCTCGACCGGATAATCCTTCATGTAGCCGGTACCCCCACAGACCTGCAACGCATCCGTGGTTACCTTCATCGCCACGTCCGAGGCGAAAACCTTGGCCATGGCTGATTCTTCCGTAATCCTCCTGGCACCGCTGTCCACCATCCTCGCCGAGGCATAGACCAGCGCCCGGGCCGCTTCAGTCTGAATGGCCATCTCCGCCAGCATGTCCTGCACCACCGGCAGTGAGATAATCGGATGGTCGAACTGTACGCGCTGCTGGGCGTAATCCACCGCCGCCTCGAGCGCTCCCTGCGCTATGCCAACCGCCTGCGCTCCTATCCCCGGTCGCGAGCGGTCAAAAAGCCGCATCGCCTGGACAAACCCCAGGCCTTCCTTACCGATGAGGTTCTCCTGCGGGACGATACAGTTGCGGAAAACGAGCTCTCCCGTGGCCGAGGCCCGGATGCCCATCTTTTTCTCTTTTTTGCCGAAAGTAAAGCCCGGAGTGTCCTTTTCCACAAAGATAGTGCTGGCGCCACGGGCGCCTTTTGTCTTGTCGGTCAGGGCAATTACCGTGTAGAGCTCCGCCTCGCCGGCGTTGGTAATGAACTGCTTGGTGCCGTTGAGCCGATAGCCACCTTCAATTTTGTCCGCAGTCATCTTGATGGCGCTGGCGTCGCTGCCCGCCGTGGCCTCGCTGATGGCGAACGCGGTCAGTCTCTTTCCAGCGGCAATATCCGGGAGGTATTTACGTTTCTGCTCCTCGGTTCCATACTCTATCAGGGTGTATGAGCCAAGCGCACTTACCGCGTAGGTGGCCGCCACGCCGCCGCACACCCGGCTCAACTCCTCCACCACCAGACACAGCTCCAGGCAGCCACCACCCAGCCCTTCATACTCCTCCGGTATGAATATGCGGAACATATCGGCATCGGCCAGGTCTTTTATTATTGCCCAGGGGAACTCTTCTTTCTCGTCCAGTTCGGCACGGACCGGCAGAATTTTCTCCTCGGCAATCTTCCTGGCCAGGCTTTTTATGGTCTTCTGTTCTTCAGTTAAGAAATATTCCAAGGAAATGCTCCTTTCCTATCCCTTCGCTAGCCTTACCCGAATGTCCAACCATCGACCTTTAACTATGCGAGGCATAAATAAATATTGTAACTAATAGAAAAGTCAACTAAAATTATAGGTAAATTACCTCATCAGCGTCAAGGCAATAGCTTGACAGAGCCCTTTGCGGTGGCTATACTACCGATTGCGAAGTACAAGCAAGGGTGGTCAGTCTGGTATAAAGGGGGTGTCTCAGATGGCAGCCAAGGCATTTGTTTTGATTGAAACAGAGGTGGGCAAAACCAGAGACGTTGTTACTGCACTGCAAAAATTAAAAGGTGTTAATTCAGTTGATACCGTGACAGGCCCCTACGATATCATTGCCATACTTCAGAGTGATAGCCTGAACGATATTGGCAACCTGGTTACCGGGAAGATTCACCCTATTTCCGGTATATCCCGCACGGTGACCTGCCTGGCTATTTAGATTACGCTTCCAACGACTTCAACACTTCGTTAACCGTCTGCTCGTCAGTTGAAGCGCCGGCGGTTACGCCGATGCGACGTTTCCCTTCCAGCCAGGAAGGCTGGATTTCAGCGGCGGTCTCTACCAGGTGCGTCTTCGTTATCTGAGAGCATAACTCAGCCAGACGATTGGTATTGGCGCTTTGGTGCCCGCCAACAACAAGCATCATGTCCATCTGGCCGGCCAGTTCGATGGCGGCTGCCTGGCGTTCCCTTATATCGTGACAGATAGTGTCAATAAGGCGCATCTCCGAATCCCGGATAAAAGCCGTATCAATCAGTTTCCTGATGAAAGCGGTAAATTGGGTCGGCACCTGGGTGGTCTGGGACAAAATTCCAATGCGGCGCGGTATCTGCCCCAGGCTGGCAACAAATTTGTCATCCAGTGCCGCTATCCCCTTTCCTTTGGTCCAGCCGAGAATACCTCTGACCTCCGGATGTTCCGCATCACCGAAAATAACCACCAGAAAGCCGGCTTCCGCCAGCCTGCGGGCGGCCACCTGCGCCCGGAGTACAAACGGACAGGTGGTGCTGATGATTTCGATATGCCTGGCTCTGATTTCCTCCTCCATCTGCGGGCTTACCCCGTGAGAGCTGGTTACCACCACATCGCCGCGGATATCTTCCACGTTTCTGGCCACACTCATGCCGAGCTCCGCCAGCTTTTGCAACACCTGCCGGTTGTGCACCACTGCCCCCAGTGTTTCCACGCCGCCACGCTCGCGGGCAACCTTCTCCAATATGTCAATGGCCCGCTTCACACCGAAGCAGAAACCTATCTTGTCGGCCTTTTCAATTATCATCCGGTCATCTTTGTGTGCCATTATATTGCCCCCGGTACTCTTCGGGCAACAGCTCGGCAATACGCCCCATTATGGAATGCGTGAACTCCGCAAGCTGCTCCCGGGTAACTTTGCCGTTCACCGATGGAAGATTAAACGGGCGGCCGATATTCACCGTGACCCTGGGACGGCGCAACCACCAGGTCAAGCCCGTTATCTTTTCGGTGCCGTGAATTCCCACCGGCAATATAGGAACCCCGTTACGCACCGCAATGAGCGCGGCGCCGGAAAAAGCGTCCGCCAGCTGCCCCTCCAGGCTGCGCCGGCCCTCCGGAAAGACAATCAGCGCCATTCCCTCGCCGAGCCACCGCTCGGCAAAGCGCAGCACGCTCCGGTTCATACCGCCGCGCCGTATCGGAAAGGCGCCGTAGTTGCCGACAATATACTTCTTAATCCGGGTACGGAATAACTCCTCCTTGGCCAGAAACATCGACCGCCTTTTGATACTGAGGCCCATTATCGGCGGGTCGGTCAGGCTCATGTGGTTCGCCGCCACCAGTAACGGTCCTTCAGCAGGAATATGCTCCCGTCCCAGCACCCGCCAGCGAGTAAAGAGGAACAGAATCACCCGGGTAAAAAAACGGCCTGCGTAATATATCCAGTGCATTTTGTACCCTGCAAAAACTGTACTTTTAAATTTAATTATAGCGGTGGGGAGGGCTAAAAGACAATCGATAAGGGCAACCGCTCATCAGAGCTAGAGAATCAGGTTCAGCAGCCCGCCCACGGCGAGGGACGCGACAATCATGACGGCAGACGCTTTGAGCAGTCCCCTCACACCCAGCTCCCGGAAAAGCACCACGAAGGTGGCGATACAGGGAAAGAACATCGCCAGAACCACACTGCCGACGACCAGCTGCCCCGAGGTTAGCGCCAGCGGTGCCAGCATGCCCAGGGCCACGTCTTTGCGCAGGAAGCCTACCGCCAGCGCCACCACCGCTTCCTTGGGCAAACCCAGCAGTCCGGTAACGACCGGCGCCGTAAAATCGGCGATAGCATCGAAAACACCCAGCGCGTACAGTATGTTTATCACCAGAACGGCGCCCAGAATAATCGGGATGGCCTCGCGCAGAAAACCATGAACCCTGAGCCACAGCTTCTGCAGCACGGTCCGCCACGGCGGCATTCGATAGGGCGGTATCTCGATCAACAGCTCGGGGCTGAATCCCTTAACCATGCGGTTGAGAATAAAGCCAAGCACTATCCAGACGAGAAACAGGGTGCCGTAGACAATGGCAACATACTGCAGGCCCCGCTCCCCCACCAGGCCGAAGATCATTGCCTGCAACGCGGCACAAGGCACGGCGATAGATATAAGCGTGGCCGCGATGAACCTCTCCCGTTTGCTTTCCAGTATCCTTGTCGCCAGAACTGCCGGCACGTTGCAGCCAAGCCCCAGCAGCGTGGGAATAATAGCATAGCCGTGAAGACCCAGCCGATGCATGATGGTATCCATAAGCACGGCCAGGCGCGGCAGGTAACCGACGTCCTCCAGCAGCCCGAGCACCAGGTAGAAAGAGATGATATAGGGGAGTACCATGGCAAAAGGCACATAGAGCCCCGTGGTCAGCAGACCAAACGATTCTACGTAATTGACTTCACCAACGATGGTACTGCCAAGCAGCACGTCATGGAGAATCCCGGAGCCTCCCATAAGATTGCTTAAAAAAAGTATCACCGGCGTCCAGAGGTGCTCGAACAGGGGGTCCAGAACATAGCCAATCAGGCTCTCCCCGACGAAGCGGATGCCGAGGAACATGCCAACGAGAACCATCGCGGCGATGATAATTCCGGTAAAGGGACGGACACTGGCATCCTCCAGGCGCTCCAGCCAGGTATGGTGACGGTGGGTGACCTGCTGCACATGTTCCACAATATTGCCAATCGCCTGCCAGCGCTCATCATGGCTGCGAGGCGGTAAGCCTGGCACGCTGGCTACGGGAATGCTCTCTACCAGTTCCTTGATTCCCTGTCCGGTTATTGCCACCGTGGGGATAACGGGAACGCCGAGCAACTCTTCAAGCCGTTTTAAATCAATGCTTATGCCGCGGTGGCCGACGTCGTCCCACATATTCAGGGCGACGACCATCGGGACGCCTTTTTCCAGCAACTGGAGCGTCAGGTTGAGGTTTCTCTCCAGGTTGGTGGCATCAACTACATTGATGACCACATCGCCGGTGGCGAGCATTCGCAAAGCGATTTCTTCCGCCTCACAGGTTGGTTCCAGGCCGTAGGTCCCGGGCACATCAACCACTTCCGCCGTATCATCCCCGACCTTCATCTGTCCGTGCGTGTAACCAACCGTGGTGCCGGGATAGTTGGAGGCGATTACCCGCACGCCGGTCAGTCGTGAAAAAACAACGCTCTTGCCGACGTTGGGGTTGCCCATGAGGAGGATTTGTTTCGGGCCGCCTTTCTCCCCCCGGCGCTTCTTAACGCGTTTTTCCGTGCCGTGACACGCCATTCTCTCTCTCCCTCATCACTGCTCGACCTCAACGAGAATCCTGTTCGCCATGCCGAAACCAATCGCCAGCCGGGTACTGCCCAGCTGCACGGTTACCGGTCCCCGCATCAGCATCGAACTGACCTTGGTAATCTTTTTACCCGGCCTGATACCCAGAGCGTTGAGACGGTTCACCATTCCCATCCCCCCGTCGATTTGCATCACCCTGCCGCTCTGTCCGGAATACATCTGCCTCAGATTTATCTGCTTTTTTTCGGTCATATATCACCTTTTCCATGGAGCCCTGCCGCCCTTATCGCCGGGCCCGCTGACAACGGTCGCAGTAACCGGCAACGCTTATTTCCGTTTCTTCAATTTCGAAGCCTTTCGCTTCCGGCACTTCCTTTTTCAGATAGCTTGACAATGGGTAGTCAAACTCAATAACCCGCCCACAGCCAAGGCAAACCAGGTGATGGTGTTCCCTGGTCGGCTTTACTTCATAATGATGATGGCTTTCAGTAAAATGCAGCTCATCTATCAGGTCCAGTTCTTTCATCATCTGCAGGGTGCGATAGACTGTAGAGAGGCTGAGGCGCGGTTCCTTTTCACGGGCGCGGCGGAATATCTCATCGGCGTCAAGATGCCCCTGCCCCCGACGGATAATGTCCGTAATCAAGGCTCGCTGGCGAGTAGACCTCTTCCCGACCTCGTTCAGTTTTCTGCTACCCGTTGTCATTTCACTGCCACCTCTAATATTTTAATGCTAATGCAAATGATTTGCATTAAAATATTATATATCATATGCCGTTTCCCGTCAATTGGAAAATCTTTCCAATGTTTATCAACGCTTGCGCAGCGCCGAAGCCCAGGCAAAAATGATGATAGCGAGTAATACAGCCGCAGCCGAATTAACCAGCAGCATGGTTGGTGCTCCCCAGAAGCCGGCACCGGCGCCGGTGAGCAGGTTGCCCAGTGGCAGTGTGCCAACGGCAAATGCACGTACCCCGGAAACCCTGCCCCGCATTTCCTCCGTGGACCACATCAGTAGCAGTGACTGAATGAGCGCCATGCACATCCCCTGATTCAGTCCGGCTACAACCAGAATAACCAGAGACAGGGGAAAGAGGCGCGAGAAGGCGAAGAGCACCAGCATGGTCGGCCAGGCAATGGTTACCGCCACCAGCAGCCTTCCCCGACGTATCGAATCGGGCATTATGGCGACCAGGAACGGACCAACCGTATTACCGAGCCCAATCGCCGCCATGAGCAGGCTATAGCCAATTACCTCGGTATGCAGGATGTCCCGGGCAAATACCGGAATCAGGGTGAACCAGTACGGGAAGACAAAGAGGTTCACCATTGCCGCAATCAGCATCAGTGCAGAAAGAGCCCGGTCCTGCCCCAGGTAGCGGAAGCCTGCCACCAGGCTCTGCCACATTGATTCCCGGGCCACCGGCCCGGGTGGCGGTTCGATTTTCATAGGCAAAAGAGAGAAGAAAGACAGGCAGAAGCTGGCGGCAATCAAAGCGAAGCAACCGCTGGCTCCGATAACCTCGAGCAGGCTCCCGCCGAGAAGCGGCCCCATTATAGTGGTGCTGCCCTGCGCTACAAACAGGAGAGAAATGGCCGCAACCACGTGGTGTCTTTTCACGATATCGGCAGCGGTGGCATGCCGGGTGGAATAATCAAAGGTATATGATACGCCGCCTACCAGGGTGAACAGAAAAAGATGCCATACCTCAAGCTGTGAGGTCTGGAATAACGCCATGATAATCAGGGCACTGACAGCGTAAACCACCTGCACGGTGATAAGAATCTTACGCCGGTTAAATCGGTCGGCAATGGTACCGCAGAAAGGGCCCAGCAGCATGGAAACAAAGCGGCAGGTCCCCAGCAGGCCAACCAGCAAAGGGGAATCCGTCATCTCCAGAACCAGCCAGGCACCGACCACCGTTTCCATCCAGCGGCCGATAAAAGTACCCATTGACGAGATGAAAAGAAGGCGGAATTGCGGGTAATGCCAGGCGGCCAGGAACTGGCGGCGTTCCGTGGAGGGGGCTTCAGCTTCAGGCAATATCAAGCTCCACAGGCCTCAGGCTCCCAGCCTGCTTTTGATTTCAGGCATGGCTTTCCGTGCCGCCAGTTCACCCTGTTTTATGCACTCCCGGGCATGATGGTAATCACCCGCCCCGATATGCACAACATCCGGTTCAATCACGACGTCGGCTCTTTCCAAACCCGACCTCACCAGCGAATAGGTGCCGATGTGTATGGATTGAACCAGGACATGGAGGATGTTTGGCTCCCTGGTGCTCTTCGTGCTTCTCTCAATCGATTGATGTGTACGGTCGAGCACGCCGGGGATAACATTGACCGCAATGACGAAATCGGCGCCCATTTCTCTGGCAAGGCTCACCGGCACCGGATTGGTCAGGCCGCCATCCACCAGGTTTCTGCCTCTCCGCTTCACCGTGGTGAATATTCCCGGCAGGGAAATACTGGCCCTGACCGCTTCTACCACGGAACCCCGGTCGAGCACAACCGCTTCCCCGGTATCGATGTCGGTCGCGGTGCAGGCGAACGGTATCAGCAAATCGCTGAATTTGATATTGCCGCCGAGAAGCGAGACCAGCAGGTCGCTGAATTTCTTCCCCTTGATGAGCCCGGTCCTGGGCAGAGCCGGGTCGATGAACTGGGTCAGCCTGCGCCGTGAAAGCTCGATGACTTTTTCTTTTATGAGGCCGGCATTCTTGCCCCGCGCATAGAGCGAACCAACCGCTGCCCCGACGCTCGTACCGGCAATCAGGTCAACGGGAATGCCTTCTTTCTCCAGAACGGTCAGTACACCGATGTGCGCCACTCCCCGCGCCGCACCACCCCCCATTGCCAGTCCGACCTTTGGCTTCGGCAATTCAACCCCTCCTCAAGAACCAGGGATTGATACTGATAAATTTGCCCCGGTAATAGAATAAAACCATGATGCCAAGGATAAGCATCACAATATCGATATACAGCGCGCCGGCAATAGACAGTCTTAACTGTACCCATCTTTCCGCCGCTCCAAAACAGTTGCAGGGTTTGTCGCCAAACCCCTGAATGAGCAGTATGGTGTTATTGGCAATCAGGCCGACGGTTAGTGCCAGCGCAAAGGAAGCCACCAGCCGGGCGATAACACCGGTGATGAGAAGCACGCCAATTAAAATCTCGACGCCGGGCAACCACCGGAAAATGAGCTTATCCAGCGCAGTGGGCAGGAACTCCGGAAACACGAAAATGACAAACGAATCCGTCTGGCTGAGGGTTTTCCCCAGACCGGCGGCCAGAAAAATAAGGCCCAGAACGATACCAGCGCCGACAGCTAACCAGCTAGCACGTGTCATGATATCACACACTTCAATTGTTTGTGTTTCCGGTGGCGGGCCAGCCCCTCACCCCCACAGCTCTTCGATGTCTTTTTCCGCCTGTTTCCCGCCTGCGGGCTTTCCCGCAGTGAGAAATTCCTTGTAAGACTGTGGTGAGCCGTACTCCCTCGTCTGGATGACCACCGGCATCGGCACGGCATGTCCGAAAATGAGCGCCTGCTGCTTCGACTTCAGCCGGGAGAGCACTGATTTCAGCGCGCTTTTGCCGGAAACGCCGGCGAGGACACTGTCAACATCCCGCTCGTTGTCGAGCAGGCAGGTGATTTTGGTGCCCATCTGCGACATCACCTCGGCGTCTATGCCGCTGGGACGCTGATCAATGACCAGCAGTGTTACGTTGTATTTTCTCATCTCGCGGGCGATGGTGCCGAAAATGGTCCTAGCGGCAACCTCCGGGTTCAGAAACCGGTGTGCCTCCTCAATGGTGATGACCAGCGGCGTGGGCTTGGTGGTCTCCTCACCCATCGCCTTCTCCGTCCGGTCGCGGTACTGAGAGTGAATCCGCCGCGTCAACAGATTGGCCACCAGAATGTAGGCGGTGATATCGGTGTAGCGGCCAAACTCCAGGACGACGTTTATGCCCCGGTCAAGGTATTCCAGAATGCGCGCGACCGCATTATCCGGGGCCTGGGGCTCGATGAAGGGGAGGCGGCTTATCATAGCCAGTCCCCTCTTTAAATTCTGGAAGGTGCTCTCGTGGATAGCCAACTCATTTAATAACTGCCTGGTCTCCTCGGAATCGGGCATGTCGGCGGCCTGCTGCAGCCAGTTCTTGCCAAATCGCCGCCGCAGCTGGTAAATGGCTTCCACGGCCGGCTCGGTGAGGTTCAGGGTCTGGCGCAGCAGTGCCATGTCCTCCGGCTCTATCTCATCGTAGCCAATCCGGACGACAAAGTCGGTGCTTACCTTTCTCCGCCGCGAGCTTTCTTCATCAAGAGTGAACACTGCTACCTTCGAAGGGAAGAGCTGCTTCAATCCCTTGACGGAACGCCCCCCCTCGCTCGTTCCCGCCCAGCCGTACTCGTTGTGCATGTCGAATATCAAATTCACCGCGGCGCTCTTCTGCAGCATACCGATGAGCAATATGCGGGTGAGGAATGTCTTGCCCGTGCCGCTCTTGCCGAAGATGCCGTTGGAGCGCTTGACCAGTTCCGGCAGGTCGAGGCATATCCTGGTTTCCATATCGAGCGGCGTTCCCACGTAAAACCTCTTTTCGTCCTCGCCGCCGAAGACGAGCTCAACGTCCGCCTGCGACGCCAGGTTGACCACCGAGAAGTGGCTGGGCACGGTTTTTACCGGCTTCGGCCCTTCTATCAGGTCCGCCACGTCGCCGCTGATGGTGAGCATGGGCAGAACGTGCAGGATGCCATAGGTGCTTGTGCCGGAGAGCACTTCAGAAACAAAGGGGTCGGAGACATCGGGCGGCGTCAGCGTAAATCGCGGGTCAATGACGCCCAGCTCGATATCGGTTATCATGCCGAAAAAGCGCTGTCTCTGCCCTTCGATGGTGACATAGCGACCCACCGCCATATCCTCCACCGATACCGTCCCATCGAGTTTTACCTCAACGCCGCTTTCCAGCGAGCCGGAGACAACAACGCCCAATCTATCCGTCATTTCAGCCTCCCCAGAATCGCCCGGAGCTGATTGAACTGCCCGCCGAGCATAACGGCCAGCTCTTTGCCCGCCGCCACCAGGAATCCGCGCGGGTCTTCCTGCGACTGGCTCATCAGGCGCAGGGCAGCGGGCACGATTTCATCAACGGCTACGGGCAGGTGCGCGCTCACCAGCATATTCAGAAACGCCAGCGACCGCCCGAACTCTTTCACCTCGTCGGCAGAACACTGATGGACAAAGCCGTGGATGCGTGCCGGGCCGGGCGGCAGGTATTGCTTCACGCTATCCCCCACCCTGTGTCCCACCACCAGCGCGCTGAATTCGCTGCGGAGCAGTTTTGAAAGCTGGGGGCTGGACTGGTAGATGGCCGCCTCAGTGGCTTCATCTTTGCCGCGGGCGATGGGCCTTCTCCCCGGCTCCAGGCTGCCGGTGGTGGCGTAGTAGACGATGCCGTAGATGTCGAGCTCACCGTCTTTCGTCTTCACCAGGCTGCCCAGAGGCGGCAGCTCATAAAGCTCGTAGCACTGCGCGGTAAAGCCCGCCGTGCTGGCTTCAATAATTTCCCCGACTCTGTCTGCTAAACTGGAGTTAATCAGTCTCACCTCCCGTGGTACTCTATTTCCTCTTCGGAAAAGAGGGATAAAGGGGGATTCGAAATCCCTCTCAATCTCCCTTCAGGAAAAGGAGAAGTCAAATCTCTCTTATTCTACCGTCTCTTACTTCCCCTTTTACTTTTTCTCTTTCTTCTGCTTGGCTTTCTTTACGTTTTTTCTGCCTTTACTGCCCATGTCCTCAACCTCCGTGAGTTCAGTTTATTAACCCCATATCAGCCATATTCCCAGACCAGTCGCAGTAGCTATGATAACTATTATTGTTATTACGTTACCCCAAGTGGTTTCGTGAAACCAAAAACTGCTCTTATAAGACCCCACCGGCAACACTCGCACCAGCACAGCCACAAACCAAAAAGCCACAATAAGACTCAATATACCAAATGCTAACTTCACTACTCATCCTCCTGAATAGACCTTAGTCCGTTAATTAAGTTTCTTGCTTTTAAGTTATAGTGCCTTTATAAAAGTAAATAGAACGTAAATACCTCCGCCAATTAGAACAAGCCCGATAACCAACACAATCTGACCACGTGAGGGAAATCGCCAAAGATGAGTTCCGATATTAACAAGTCGACCTCCTCCCATTAATGGGTGAAGTTTTCTTAACCTTCTATCAACCCCGATAGAGTAACTGCCCCCAAGGACAGCAATGATGCCTATCAAAATAAAAAAGATGCCTAACGCTACCAATAAAATATAAAGGAAAAACATTATACTCCTGTTTTCATTCGTTGATATTACTCTCTTAAACCCACCTCGTTCTCTTACTAAAACTCTTGGCGGAGGTGAGGGTGGGGATTTTCTCCTCAACACATAAAGACTCTACAAGCTGCCAGAACTCGGCGCGGTCGGCGCCGGTGACCACCGCCTGCTCGTGGGCCTCGCTCAAAGCCACCGGGTAGCCCTGCCCCCGCCGGCACTGGTCAAGAAGCAAAGTATGCGCCGTGTCCAGCAAGTCTGGATTTTCCGCCACCCAGCGCGGCAGTTCCACCCGCGCCACCTCTTCCTCAAGCCGTATGTAAAAGAAATAAACTCTATGTTCACCGTAACGTTCCTTAGTTATCCTGGACGGGCTTATGAACAGCGCCGACCTCTCGCCCGGCTCAAGCACGTCCATGAAGAGTTCCCGGTCGGTAACTCCGGCCACGCCTTCGCAGTCCCGACCTTTAGACAGCGGGCAGCAGCGGTCGCAGTCGGCCACCTCGTGCGGGCATATCGCCACCCGCAGGACGTTG
>JAUWLN010000041.1 GCA_030613665.1 Dehalococcoidia bacterium | reverse complement strand
GTGGCATCCCTGACGGCATCCCGGGTAAGCCGCTCCTTTCCAGCCTCCATGAAGTCCTTGGTCCAGGCATAGTAGGCTCCCGGCTTGATGCCTTCCCGGCGACAGAGATCACTTACTGCCACTTCCCGGCGGAATCCCTCTAGCACGATACGGACTTTCTCCTCCGGGGTGTACTTCCGCCTGGCTACTACTCTAACCTGCTGCATAAAGCCTCTGGTTTGCTGGGTTCTGGCCTCGGCAGCATCAGCTTTATCTTTGTTTTCCTGCGACACACTTAGCTCCTTTCATTGCCTTGTTAGTCTACTATCTCTCAGGAGCTTGCGCCACCCCTCTGGAGTCTTCGGTTTTAGTGGTCCTACTATCTGTGTCCCATTATCGCTGACGTTCTACACTTCAAGAAGTTTACTCCTTTGAAAAGCACTTAAGTCGGTTACATCCGAATAACCGAAATGTCAAAGCCAAGATAAGACAACAATTACAGTATTTGCGTGATATAGGCCTGCTAGAATTCATAAGACCGGGCATATACAAGAAACTTTGGGTGCAACGACCTTAAGTTATGCTGAACGCTCGCATAAATGATATTGATTGCATTGTATATTACGAAGAGAGAATTCCTCCGGAGAAAGCTCCTTCAGGCTATCCTTACATGTATCAAATCAGACACGATGAGGACGATTGGACTCGGCCAGTAGCTTTAGAACGGTTAGTGATTGTCAACTTTTTCGGTACGGCTTTTATGAAGGAGCCCATAGAGTTTGATAGTAACGGTTATATAGAGATAAAGAGATTTAGTATGGAAAAGCAATTTGTACAATTCAAATTGAGCGGCGCAGTATTTGAAAATATGTTCTGCCTGCATTGATAATCCACACATATATAATCAGGTGAAAGAGGATTATGACTCAGTAAGAAACACGATTATTGAGCGAGGATTTTCGGCGTTGACAGGTAGAATGGGCGTATTTATTCAGCCTAGGACAAAAGGTGCCGGGCATGGAAGCACAACTAGGGCTTTTTATGCACGAGTATCGTTCTTGAAAAAAATCTTCCTTAGACAATAACTTCTCGGGCTTGCAGATTGAGTGAGTTCTGCGTATTAATAATCTTGGCTCCCCGAGCTGGACTCGAACCAACAACCTGGCGTTGCGCGACCTACCTGGTGTTCACTTGAGACTTCAACGCGACATATAAAACCGGCGGTTTTTTGGACTTGTCTAGCTTGAGCGCAAACGTATTCGGATAATCCTTGATAAGCGATTGTAGCTTGGGGTGATTGTACGTCCGGGAATCAAACGCCGGATCCAATTGCCGAAGGGCGCTACCCATTGATGCCAGGTGAACCCATTCCTCTTCCTTCGCCGCCATCTCAAATCCTTGAATTAGAAGAGGTAGAGGGTCAGGTGTATCAATTTTCTCTTCTTCTTTCAGCTTTTCCGTGGGTTTCTTTCTCGGCTCCCTGGTAACGGCCAGATTCTCGCTATATATAAATTGGTTGCAGGCGTTCCTGAAGGCTTCCGGGGTCTTCTTTTCTCCTACTCCAATGACGAAAAGGCCTTCCTCCCTGATTCTTGTCGCCAGCCGTGTGTAATCACTGTCACTGGAGACTATACAAAAGCCGTCAACATCGTTACTGTGGAGTATATCCATCGCATCGATTATCATCGCGCTATCCGTTGCGTTCTTGCCCACCGTATTCCTGAACTGCTGTATGGGCTGAATAGCGTGTTTGTGAAGTGAATCCTTCCAGCTATTCATCTGTGTTGTAGTCCAGTCTCCGTATATCCGCTTAATCGTTATCAGGCCGGCTTTACTGACTTCAGCCAGGATTTGGGGAAGTAGAGATGCCTGAGCATTGTCGCCATCAATCAGGACTGCGAATTTCTCTTTCTCAGATCGCTCACTCACATTACACCTCTCTGTTTATCATCTGATGCCTAACCAATTTAATTATACAGCATAAGTTTCTGTATAACACTTCAAGTTAGATAATAACCTTGGTATATGCCGCTTGCAAACACCACAAGACACGCCATAATAAAAGCACAGGCGTGATAAAAGAGGAGACAACGGTGACCAGAGGGAAAACCTGGCTCCCCGACTAGGATTCGAACCTAGAACCTAGCGGTTAACAGCCGCTCGCTCTACCATTGAGCTATCGGGGAGTGCTTGAAAAGCCAGCTTTATTATCGTAATTCTGGCGGGCAAAGTCAAGGGAGTTACGCCTGATTGCCGAACGACCATATGGCGAGCAGAAGCATCGCCGCCCCGAAGGCGGCCAGAATGGCGATTTCATTCCAGAGCGTCAGCGCGTGCCCGAACAGGCTGATGTTGTATATTGCGTCCGGGGCCGCACCGAGCACCACCTGGCGGATGGGGGCAATGCCGTAGGTGGCCGGATTGACCTTCACCAGCACGTTCATCCATTGCGGCAGGTCCTGCAGCGGGAAAAACGCCCCGGAGAGAAATACCATGGGGAACATCAGCATCTGCATCGTGGCCTGAAACGCTTCCATGGAGCGGATTCGGGTGGCCAGCAGGACGCCGAATGAGCCCAGGGACATGGCCAGCAGGAACATGAGCGGCAGCAGCGCCAGCACCGTCCCGATGGATAAGGAAACGCCGATGAGCGGGGCAAAGGCGAGTATCAGCAGCCCCTGAAACGAGGCAATGGTGGCTGACCCCAGCGCCTTGCCGGTGGCGACGGCGGCACGGCTTATCGGTGCCACCAGCACTTCCTTGAGAAAGCCAAACTCGCGGTCCCAGACCACGGAAATCCCGGACATGAACGAGCTCATCAGCACCGTCATGCCGATAATACCGGGGAAGATAAACTGCGTAAAATCGTAGCCCTCACCGAGCATGCCCATTCTGGCGCTGAGCCCGCTGCCGAAGACGAAGAGGAACAGGAGAGGAAAGGTAATTGACCCGAAGAAACGCAACTTATCGTGCCAGAAGCGCAAGATATCACGGTACCAGATAGTATAGATACCACGCAGCTGATTCATATAACCCTCCTAGCGCCGCGAACGGCGGCCATGCTGGCGAACCATTGCCTTGAATGTATCGCTGACTTCCTCCTCCCGTATCTCCCTGCCCGTGAGCTTGAGGAACACGTCATCGAGGCTCGGCCGGCGCATGCTCACGCTCGCTATGCGGGTGCTGAATTCGCGCAGGAGAACGGGCAGAAATTCCTCCCCGTTGGCGACCTCAAAGCAGAGGCCATCACCGTCAGGCCGGGCTTCAACCTGGTAGCGGGTCCTGATTTCTGCCACCGCCTGGTCGTTATCGTCGGTCTTCAGCGATACTATATCCTTGCCCACCATTCGCTTCAGTTTTGCCGGCGTGTCCATGGCGATGAGCTTGCCCAGGTCAATAACGGCAATGCGGTCGGCTTTATCCGCCTCATCCATGTAATGAGTGGTGAGAAAAATAGTTGTCCCTTCCTGTCGCCGCAGCTCTAGGATATACTCCCACATACGGTTCCTGGTCTGCGGGTCGAGCCCGAGCGTCGGCTCGTCGAGGAAAAGGACTCCGGGGTGGTGCAGCAGCCCTCGCGCCAGTTCCAGACGCCGTTTCATCCCCCCGGAAAAGGGCTGTACCTTGTTATTGCGTTTGTCCCAGAGCTCCATCATCCGGAGAAATTGCTCAATACGCGGCTCGCGGACGGAGGCAGGTACACCGTAGACGAGGGCGTGAAAACGGAGGTTCTGCAGAGCGCTGAGCCTCTCATCAAGGCTGGGGTCCTGAAAGACGAGCCCTATCCGCTGGCGCACCTGGCTCTGCTTGTGCACCACGTCTAGGCCGGCAATGCTGGCCCGACCGGAAGTCGGTTTGGTCAGCGTGCAGAGAATATTGATGGTGGTGGTCTTCCCCGCCCCGTTCGGGCCCAGAAAGCCGAAGATTTCCCCTGGCGCCACGTTGAAACTGATGTCGTTGACCGCCACCAGGTCGCCGAATTTCTTAATCAGGTTTTCTACTTCGATGATATGTTCACTCATACCTCACCAGATATATAAGAATTATGGTAGTCTGGGGGTCAAACGCCGTGCGGACTGAGTCTCCGCTGGAATACTGCCCACTACTATTGTAGCATTTCAGGTTCATCATTGTTTAGTCGCGGCAAAATACGTTATTATGGAATAAGCGGCTTTCTGAAGGAGATTGCTCAATAAATGAGAGTGAGATACGGTTCCCCGAGTGACGGGATAAGTCCGGTATTAGTAATAATTGTAGCAAACCTGTTTGTCTATGTGCTCATCTTTATATTGGGTATAGTATCGCCGCCACTGGCTGACAGGATATTTCTGGCTTTAGCGTTGCCGATGCCGCAATATTTTGTGACACAGCCATGGACGATAATCACGAGCATGTTCCTGCATACCAGCTTCTGGCACATATTCGCTAATATGTTTACCCTTTACTTTTTTGGAAGTGCTTTTAATGGATTAGTTGGCGATAAGAGATTTCTGCTCGTCTACTTCAGCGGGGGTATTGCAGGTAACATATTTATGCTGCTGTTAGCCGGGTTTGCGCCGTATTACGTAGCCTTAGGTGCCTCCGGCGCCGTGTTCGCCCTTGCCGGCGGGCTGGTGGTATTAAGACCGCGAATGTCGGTGATGATTTTCCCCATACCCCTCCCCATCCCGCTCTGGGTGGCGGTAACAGGTGGCTTCCTGCTGCTCTCCTTCATGCCGTCGGTCGCCTGGCAGGCGCACCTCGGCGGGCTCATTGTGGGACTTATTGCCGGCTATATTTCTCGCAGAAGGGGAAGGTATTTCTTCTAATAACGCCGGGCAGTGCCAGCTTGACTTTTACCTTCACCATTCCTTATAATAACTGGCTGGTCGCCTTGTTATTGGCCTAGCTATCGCCTGAGTAGCTCAGTTGGTTAGAGCAGCTGTTTTGTAAACAGCAGGTCGTGGGTTCGAATCCCCCCTCAGGCTCCGGGGGTTGAGGTTGTGGAGGGGTGCCGGAGTGGTTAATCGGAGCAGTCTGTAAAACTGCCGCCCTAAGGGCTACACAGGTTCGAATCCTGTCCCCTCCACCACAGCACCATATGTGCCAGCGGCGGTAATCGCGTTCCGCGTGGGAACGGACCGCTTGTTGACTTTTCATAATTTATATTCTAAAATTAGCTTTGTAATTATGCCCACATAGCTCAGTCGGTAGAGCACGTTCTTGGTAAGAACGGGGTCACCAGTTCGAATCTGGTTGTGGGCTTGGTAAAACGGAGGTTGAAATGGCAAAACAGAAATTCGAAAGAACCAAGCCACATGTAAACGTGGGGACCATCGGTCACGTTGACCATGGAAAAACAACACTGACGTCAGCGATCACACTGACACTGGCTAAGGCGATAGGTAGCACCGAGTTCCGTGCTTTTGATTCCATTGATAATGCGCCGGAGGAAAAGGCACGCGGCCTGACCATTGCCATCGCTCATATTGAGTATGAGACGGAGAAGCGGCATTACGCCCACATTGACTGCCCGGGTCATGCTGACTACATCAAGAACATGATTACCGGTGCTGCCCAGATGGACGGTGCCATTCTCGTGGTCAGTGCTCCTGACGGCCCGATGCCGCAGACCAGAGAGCACGTGCTGCTGGCGCGGCAGGTGGAAGTCCCCAAGATTGTGGTTGCCCTGAATAAAGTAGACGCCATGGAAGACGAGGAGCTTCTGGAGCTGGTGGAGATGGAGGTAAGGGAGTTGCTCAGCGAAAAAGAGTTCCCGGGAGATGAGATACCGGTGGTGAGAGTGAGCGCTCTCAAGGCACTGGAGTGTGGCTGCGGCAAGAGAGAATGTGAATGGTGTGGCAAAATACTTCAGCTGATGGATGCGGTTGATGATTATATCCCGATGCCGGTACGGCCTAAAGACAAGCCGTTCATGATGTCGGTTGAAGACGTGTTCAGCATCAAGGGTCGCGGCACGGTGCCTACTGGCAGGGTAGAACGTGGCGTGGTTAAATCGGGAGATGAAGTTGAAATCATCGGCCTGCATCACGATATTCGTAAAGTAGTGGCGACCAGCATGGAGATGTTCCACAAGACGCTGGACTACGCTGAAGCCGGTGATGCGGTTGGCATCCTGCTCCGTGGTGTTGAGCGAGAAGATATCGAGCGCGGCCAGGTGCTGGCGGCACCGGGCTCGATTAAACCGCATACCCAGGCCGAGGCGCAAATCTACGTGCTGAGCAAGGAGGAAGGCGGTCGGCATACTCCCTTCTTCAATGGCTACAAGCCGCAGTTCTACATCGGGACCGCGGATGTAACCGGGAACATTGAACTGCCGGGAGACGTGGAAATGGTCATGCCGGGCGACAACGTGAACATGAAGATAAAGCTGATTTATCCGGTGGCTCTGGAACCGGGCATGCGCTTTGCCGTTCGTGAAGGTGGGAGAACGGTCGGGGCCGGCTCAATCAGCAAAATAATAGAGTAGGTTATGGCGAAAAAAGGCGAAGCAAGAGGTGTAATCCATCTCGCCTGCACCGAGTGCAGGGAGAGAACATATACTACGACGAAGAACCGTAGGAACGACACCCAGAGACTGGAGTTGAACAAATACTGCCCTCGTTGTCGTACGGTGAAACTTCATCGAGAGGTTAAGTAGTACGGCATGCTGGAGAGGTAGGGATACTTGTGGTGGCACATCATTTGACGACGACCAGACGTTCGCGATTCAGATTTCTCGGCGAGATAATCAGTGAGTTGAAGAAAGTAGTCTGGCTGTCCAGACGAGAGGTTATTTATCTGTCAACTCTGGTGCTGGTAATCTCCGTAGCCGCGGGGCTGGTTCTGGGGGCAATTGATTATGGCTTTTCTGCCCTCGTCGGAAATGTTCTTCTGGGCCGCTAAACGCTTATTTATGTCGATGACCGCAGGAAAGTTCGCATCCAACGTGAGCCAAAAGCTAAAAATGACCGGTGAGGTAATTCGTGGCGGATAACGGGAAAAACTGGTACGTCGTCCATACCTACTCGGGGTATGAAGAAAGGGTAAAGAAAAACCTCGAGCAGCGCATCAAATTTATGGACTATGGCAGCGAGATACTGGAGGTGATGATACCCACCGAGGATGAAATTGAGGTAAAAAACGGCCAGAGACGTACCGTGACCAAGAAAATCCTGCCCGGCTATGTCCTGGTGCATATGGAAATGACCGACCAGAGCTGGGGCGTGGTGCGGAATACGCCCGGGGTTACCGGCTTTGTGGGGAGCGGCAGCAAGCCAACGCCGCTGCAGGAAGACGAGGTCGGCAAGATTATAAAGCAGATGGAAGACACGGCGCCCAAGGTGAAGGTAGGCTTTCGCCGCGGGCAGAGTGTCAGGGTCACTGATGGCCCGTTTATCGATTTTGTGGGCCTGGTGGATGAAATCAATACCGAGAAGGGAAAGGTAAAGGTGCTGTTATCCCTTTTCGGCCAGGAGACACCGGTGGAACTGGACTTTTTACAGGTGGAAAAACTGTAGAAAGCCTGAGGAGATGACATGGCAAAGAAAGTAAAAACGATAATCAAGTTGCAGATTCCTGCGGGCCAGGCAAACCCGGCACCGCCGGTAGGTCCGGCACTGGGCCAGCACGGTATAAACATAATGCAGTTCTGCAAGGAATACAACGAACGCACGTCGTCGCAGACTGGCTCTATTGTCCCGGTGGAAATCACCGTCTTTGAGGACAGGTCATTCACCTTCATCACCAAGACGCCCCCCGCCACCGACCTGCTGAAGAAGGCGCTTGGTATGGAGAAGGGGAGCGGCAATACCGGCCATGAAGAAGTCGGCACCATTTCCCGTGACAAGTTGCGCGAGATCGCCCAGGTTAAAGCCAAGGACCTGAGCGCCAACGATATTGAAGAGGCGGAAAAAATAATTGCTGGCACCGCCAGAAGTATGGGAATCAAGGTAGAATAAAAAGATGACTAAACACGGTAAGAAATACAACGAAGCAGCTCAGATGGTCGGCGGGGCGAAAACGTATGCCCCCGAGGAGGCAATCGAGCTGGCGAAAAAGGCGGCGCACGTCAAGTTTGACGAAACTGTGGAGCTGCATCTGCGCATGGGCGTTGACCCGCGCAATGCTTCGCAGCAGGTTCGCGGTGTGGCGCTTCTTCCCCACGGGTTGGGTAAAGGGGTAAGGGTCCTCGTCTTCGCCCAGGGGGAAGCGGTCAGGACTGCCGAGTCCGCCGGAGCCGACTACGTCGGTGGTGATGAACTGGTAAAGAAAATTGAAGACGGCTGGCTGGAATTTGATACCGCCATCGCCACCCCGGAAATGATGGGAAAGGTGGGGAAGCTGGGCAAGATTCTGGGGCGAAAAGGTCTGATGCCCAACCCCAAGTCGGGCACGGTTGTCTCCGCCGAGGACCTCCCCCGCGTCATCGAAGATTCCAGAAAGGGCCGCGTTGAGTTCAAACTGGACCGCACCGCAATCATGCACGTACCGCTGGGCAAGATCAGCTTTGATAATGAGCAGTTGATGGGCAATCTGACGGCCCTCATCGAGGCGGTGGTGAAGGCCAAACCCAGTGGTGCCAAGGGGCAATACGTCAGGACGGCCGTGTTGACGACGACTATGGGGCCGGGAATAAACCTTGACCTCAGGCCAACCCTGGCGCTCACCAGCAGTTAGTAAAGGTTTACTTTTCGGAGTAAATCGGTTAAAATAAACGAGACAACTGAATAGCCTGTCCTGAGACAGCGGGTGCCGGAAACGGCTTAATCATCAAGCCTGCCGAGGATGATAAAGAATCCGGGTGAACTGGATTAATTTATCCCTGCGCAGTGCGCAGGGATTTTATTATGGCTTGACCGGGATGTTCAGGAGGTAAGAAGAAATGCCGCGAGAAAAAAAAATACAGATTGTTGATGAACTGAGCCAGGTCCTTTCGGAATGCAGCATCGGCATCATGACCGACTACCGGGGACTGTCCACTGCCGAAATAACCGACCTGCGGCGCAGCCTCAGGAAATCAGAAGTCAGTTACCGTGTGGTGAAAAACACACTGGCCAGGTTTGCTGCGGAAAAGGCAGGCAGAAGCGAACTGGTTCAATTTTTTGAAGGACCGGTAGCGATTGCCTTTGGCTACGGGGACATCGTGTCGCCGACCAAGGTTCTGGCCGATTACCTGCGAACACAGAAAACGACCCTGACGATAAAAGGAGGCTTTGCCGGCGATAGTATTTTTACTCCGGCGGATATCCAAAACCTGGCTTCATTGCCGTCTACTGAAATTTTGCTGGGCAGAATACTGGCCGGGATACAAAGCCCTATTTATCGTCTGGTTTACTGCCTGTCAAGCCCCATGAGAGGACTTGTGGGGGTACTGCAAGCAAGAACGAAACAACTGGAGGAAGGATAACATGGCAGAAGAGAAAGAAACAGAAGCGACACCGGAAACCACTGAGGCGGAAGCAGGGGTAGAAAAGCAACCTTCTGCGGAAAAGGAAGCGGAAACCGCACCGGAAGCGACTGCTGAAGCCGCCGAGGCTCCGGCGGAAGAAGAAGCCGTAGCCGCCGAGCCAAAAGCCGAGGAAGCTCCGGAGGCAAAGGAAGAGCCGCCGGCCGAAAAGGCAGAGGAAAAACCAAAAGCAGAGAAGAAAAAGGATAAGGAAGCGCCGGCCCCACCGGCCAAAGAGAAAGTAAAAGTATCTCCGGCCATTGAGGAGATAATGAACTCGATCAAGAAGATGACCGTGATGGAGCTGGCGGACATGGTCAAGGCGCTGGAAGCCGAATTTGGCGTTAGCGCAGCGGCGCAAGTGGTAGCCGCAGCACCGGCAGGGGGAGCACCGGCAGAGGCCGCAGCTAGTGAAGAGCAGACCGAGTTCAGTGTTATTCTCACCGAGATTGGCGCCAACAAGATAGCCGCCATCAAGGCGGTGCGTGAAGTGACCACGCTGGGCCTGAAAGAATCAAAGGATTTGGTGGAAAGCGCGCCAAAGCCTGTGCGTGAAGGGGTAAACAAAGAAGAGGCGGCGACCATCAAGGAAAAAATTGAAGCTGCTGGGGCTAAAGCGGATATTAAGTAATCCCGGAATCACCTGTCACTTGAAAAAGAGGCCTGAATAGCCTATAGTAACCACTAATGAAGCTCCGGTTTACGGAGAGTGGTGGGGCATGTTAATACGGGATTGTCTAATACTGATTGGTGCTGGTGGCCTGTTCCTGCTTATTGGTATCCTGACGTATGCCTGGGGCAAACGGGAAGAAGAAAGCTACTACGGTGAAATAGCGAAGCGCCCCGGAGATACCCGCGAATTTATGGAACGCTGGCCACCACGCCTGCAGCCCGGAGCGCTGAAAATAGGAGGCGCCATCGCTATCGGCCTCGGTGCGGTTTTGCTGATTACGGGCGGCATCCTCTTTCTACTGGTGTAAAAGGTGCCCGCCGTTGGCGTATTACTCAGCGGACGGTGGCAGACTCAGTTCCTGAAGGTCGGACTCAATTCTGAGGGCATTGGCCTGAAGCCGGTTTGACGGTATCACCCGACCGTCCTGATAGACGAACCAGCCTGCCTGCTGCCAGTATAATTCTTCCTGCCAGTTACCAACCCCGCTCATATCCACCGTGACGTACCAGACGCTGCTGCCGTCTTGGAAGAGCTCTGATTCGGCACTCCAGTTATCACTGGCGGCGGAGAACCCGGCAAGGTAGTCCTTAGCCTCGTGGCTCACCGCCAGGCTGAGCAGGTGCTCGTAGACGGCAAGGGTAGCCCTGTCCCCGGAATTGATGAAAGTGGTCGATGCCGGTTTCTCCGGCTCCGTTGATGGTTCCTCGGGAGCGGGGAAAGTAAGGCCCTCACAGCCCGAGGCGGTTATAACCGCGGCTAAGAGCATAATAATTACCGTAAGCGATGCATAGTGTCTTCTAAACCAGCGCTTCATTATCTCCTCCCGACTAATTAGTTTATATTTCCGACCTTCTTGGTCGGTACTGAATGGCTTCCGCGACATGGTTAGCTTTAATTATAGCAGAATCTTCCAGGTCAGCGATAGTCCGGGCCAGCTTGAGGACGCGGTGGAACGCCCGCGCCGAGAGGTAAAGCTGCTTCATGGCCGCTTTCAGCAGGCCCTGGGCGGCCTCCTCCACCTGGCAGAAACCCCTGATTTCGGATGGCGTCATGTCAGCGTTGCCGGTGAGGCGTGTCCCCCGGAACCGCTCCAGCTGAAGGGAGCGGGCGGCGTTGACCCGGGACTGGACGGTTGCTGATGATTCTCCCAGTCGGTCGTCGGCAAGTTTCTCATAGTCGATGTGTGGCACCTCGATGAAGATGTCCACCCGGTCTATGAAAGGGCCGCTGATACGCCGCTGGTAGCGTGACACTAGTCCCGGGGAGCAGGTGCACTTGCGAAACGGGTCACCGTAGTAGCCGCAGGGGCAGGGGTTCATGGCGCCGACCAGCATGAAATTGGCGGGGAAGGTAACCCGTCCCTGTGCCCGGCTGATGGTCACCACCTTATCTTCAAGCGGCTGGCGCAGCACCTCCAGCAGGGAATGGCCGAACTCGGGCAACTCATCAAGAAAGAGCACGCCGCGATGGCTGAGGCTGATTTCACCCGGCCTGGGCCAGTGCCCCCCGCCGACGAGGCCGGCGTGGGAGATGGTGAAGTGCGGGGCGCGGAAGGGCCTCTGCCTTATCATGGGGGTATCTGTTGGCAGCAGCCCGCTGACACTGTAAATTTTGGTGACCTCCAGCGCTTCCTCACCGGTCATCGGCGGCAGTATTGAGGGGAACGCTCGTGCCAGCAAGGTCTTGCCGCTGCCCGGCGGACCGTTCATAATAACGTTGTGGCCACCGGCGGCAGCCACCTCCAGAGCCCGTTTAACGTGTTCCTGTCCCTTGATATCCGCCAGGTCGGTAACGGGCGCGACCGGCTGATTGAGGGCGAGGTCGGTTTCATCAGCCTTATATTCCGTTATGGTGATTTCACCCTGAAGATAGCCTACCAGTTGCGCCAGCGAAGCGACGGGTATTATTTTCGCCCCTTCAATCATGGAGGCCTCTCCGGCATCAACTTCGGGCACAACGATGGTATCGAAGTTTTCCTCCCTCGCCAGAGCCACCATGGGCAGGATGCCGCGGGTATGGCGCAGGCTGCCGTCGAGAGATAGCTCACCGAGGAAGATGGCGCGGGAACTGTCAGTGCTCACCTGCTCGGAGCTGAGCAGGATGCCTACGGCCATGGGCAGGTCATATGAAGGGCCGGCTTTTTTCAGGTCGGCCGGGGCCAGGTTCACCACGATGCGTTTCATCGGGAAATTGAACCCGGAGTTGCGGATAGCGGCGCGGACGCGCTCTTTGGCTTCCTGGACGGCGGCGTCGGGCAGGCCGACAACGGTCATTGTCACGACACAATTATAACAATGGCATCCCTTTCTGTATACCCGTCAGAGTATGAATCTAATTAGAAGGAGATTATTGTGCCAAGAAAGCTACCCAGCTATGAGCAAGAGACAATCATAAACTTCAATAAAGAGGAAAAGATAGCCTATATCATCACCCATGAACAGACCTGGCAGAAACACCTTGAAAATAAGTTAGGGC
>JAUWLN010000124.1 GCA_030613665.1 Dehalococcoidia bacterium | reverse complement strand
TCCACTGGGATAACTCCATAGAGCGCGGTGCGCATATCATGAACCTCATCGATGATGTGAACCCTTCGGACCGCTGAGAACTCCGGTTTCCGTGATATATTCACTACATCGCAAACTTAACTCAAGGGGGCAACACTATGAAAAGATGGTTAATTATTGTCCTTCTGGCCGGTGCATCTGTCTTCTCATACCTGCTTTACTTCAATACCAGCACTCAATTATACGCGGTCGAAGTGGAGTTAAACTCCACACAGACACAGCTGGATTCGGCCGAAACCGGGCTGGCGGCAACGAAAGGGGAGCTGGGTGCCGCGAAAACAGAACTGGAATCAACTGTGTTAGCATTATCCGTCACCGAGATAGAACTGCAAGCAACAAAAGAAGGCCGGCGGGCAGCCGAAACCGAGATGGCCTCCACGCTGGACCGCCTCAGCACAACACAGGCAGAACTGGATGATAGGGAAATAGAGTTATCTGAATTACAGATTAACTATGAAGGGCTGATGACCGGTCACGATTATACCATTAAAGACCCGACTTATCAGGAGATGCTGCGTTTCCTGGAAGACGATGATACGGACGAAGCTGAATACATAACGGGTGAGTACGAGTGCATCGAGTTCACTACCGACCTGTGCAATCGCGCCGAGGAAAAAGATATCCGATGCGCTTACGTTTCCGTCAGATTTTCAGGCGGGACGGGGCACGCGATTGTCGCCTTCAACACCATAGATAGAGGCTTGATTTATATTGAACCGCAATATGATGACCTGGTAGAAATTGAAATAGGCAAGCCTTTCCACAAATGCGTCGTGCCCAAAGAGGGGGTCACATACGTGAAACCGAGCCACGATGATACCATCGAAGAAGTGCTGCTTGCCTGGTAAAAAGAGTTGACCTTGTTTTCGAGGGTTGAATGTGGACGGAATACTGAATATTGACAAGCCCCGGGATATGACTTCTTACCGCGTGGTCGCCCTGGTGAAGCGGCTCAGCGGCGAGCGCCGCGTCGGGCACGCCGGCACTCTCGACCCGCTGGCGACCGGTGTGCTGCCGGTTTGTCTCGGGCAGGCGACGCGCGTCGTCGAGTTCCTCGCCGCTGCCCGCAAGACCTACCGGGCTGAGATTGAACTGGGAGTAACCACCGATACCTATGATGCCAGCGGTAGTATTATCCAGCAGGAAAACCCCGCCGGCATCCACCGGGAGCAGGTGGAAAAAGCGCTGTCTTCTTTCCGTGGCGTTATCCGGCAGACACCGCCGATGTACAGCGCCGTAAAGCACCAGGGAAAGAGATTATACGAGCTGGCCCGCGCTGGAATAACCGTCGAGCGGAAGAGCCGGCCCGTGACCATACACAGTCTGGATATCATTGATTTTCAGCCGCCGCTCGTTACCGTGGAAGTGGAATGCGGGAAAGGCACTTATATACGCTCGCTGGCCCATGACCTCGGGCAAATCCTGGGCTGCGGCGCCAGCCTGAAAAATCTCGTCCGCCAGCGCTACGGCCCGTTTGATATCGAGGATGCGGCAAGTGTATCCCATCTTGAAGATGCCTTCCGCCAGGGCCACTGGGAACATCTTGTTCACCCTATGGACTCCGTGCTCTCGGCATGGCCGGCGGTGGTGGTCGATGAGGCCACGGAGCAGCTAATCAAAAACGGGGTACCGGTCACGCTGCAACTGGAATCAGCAAAGGGAGACCGCTGTCGGGCCTATACTGTCAGCGGGCATTTTCTGGGCGTGCTGCGCCCTGACCCGGAAAAAGGGCAGTGGCACCCGGAAAAGGTCTTTTCAAACAGTCGTCAGTAACCGTCAAGCCAAGGCTGTGATACGCCCCGTCAGGTGAAATCACTTGACACCGCACGCCTAATAAAGGTATAGTGTCAACCGATGATATTAAGGGGGATAAGCCTGATATGGGAAAAATAAACGTGGCCATCATCGGTGTTGGTAACTGTTCCTCGTCTCTTGTCCAGGGGGTCAGTTATTATGAGAAAGCAAAGGCAAACGAATTTGTACCCGGCTTAATGCACGTGAATCTCGGCGGATACCACATCAGCGACATCAATTTCGTGGCCGCCATTGACATTGATAAAAACAAGGTGGGCAAAGACCTGGCCGAAGCTATCTATACACCACCGAATAACACTTTTAAATTCTGCGAAGTACCCTCTACGGGTGTCATAGTGCAACGCGGTATGACCCACGACGGTCTGGGCAAATACCTGTCCCAGATAATACAGAAAGCTCCCGGGCCGACGGCCGATATCGTCAGCATCCTCAAGGAGACCAAAACCGATGTCGTCATCAACTACCTGCCGGTCGGCAGCGAAGAGGCAACCAAGTGGTATATAGAGCAGATACTGACGGCAGGCTGCGGTTTCGTCAACTGCATCCCCGTTTTTATCGCCCGCGAGAAGTACTGGCAGAAACGCTTCGCCGAAAAAGGGCTACCTGTTATAGGCGATGATATAAAATCGCAGGTCGGCGCCACCATTACCCACCGCGTGCTGACACGCCTGTTCCGGGACCGCGGCGTCAAGCTGGAGCACACCTACCAGATGAACTTCGGCGGCAATACCGACTTCTACAACATGCTGGAGCGAGAGCGGCTCGAGTCCAAGAAGATTTCCAAGACCAACTCGGTCACCTCACAGCTTGATTACAAGATGAATCCCGACGATATATACGTCGGCCCCAGCGACTACGTTCCCTGGCTTCACGACCGCAAGTTCTGTTACATCAAGATGGAAGGCCGTACTTTCGGCGATGTGCCGCTGAACCTGGAGATGAAAATGGAGGTCTGGGACAGCCCCAACTCCGCCGGCGTGGTCATTGACGCCATCAGGTGCTGCAAGCTGGCCATGGACCGCGGGCTTTCCGGGGAACTGGCCGAACCGTCCGCTTACTTCATGAAATCACCCCCTGTCCAGTACACAGATGCGGAAGCGCACCAGATGGTGGAAAAGTTCATCGCTGACATGGTCAAAGCAGGCAAACCAGCCAAGTAAAGCTTCGCGAGGTTTCCGGACAACAACTGGCAGAGCAAGGGGATTTTTTGGGTCTGAAGAATGGAAGGGAACTCAGTTAGCATCGCCTCAAAAAAACAGCCGTTCAAGTCCCGGCTAGCCGAAGCCCGCAAAGCCACCGCCTATCGCCTTTCCCGACCACTGGTACGGCTCCTGGCCAAAACAGGCATAACCCCCAACGCCCTGACCTGGTTTGGTCTGTTGCTTTCCTTCGGGGCGGCAGCGCTTATTGCTCTCGAGCAACCTTTTATCGCCGGCTTCGTTGTCCTTATTTCCGGGCTGTTTGACATGCTGGACGGGGCGCTAGCCCGCTTTATCGATAAAAGCACAAAATTCGGCGGCATCCTTGATTCAATTCTGGACCGCCTGGGTGAGGCAGCCATCCTGCTGGGTCTTTTAATATTTTTTGTCAAATATCTTTCGGTGCCCGGCATACTTGTTGTCGGTTTCACGTTGCCCGGCGCGCTGACGGTCAGCTACCTCCGGGCCCGGGCAGAAGCGGCTGGCCTGGTTGGAGAGGTAGGCCTCTTCACCCGTGCGGAAAGAATAATCATCATATCACTGGGGCTTCTGTTAAGCAGCATTGACTATGCGCTGATTATAGCGCTGGGTATCGTTGCTTTTTTCAGCTACGTGACCATTATCCAGAGGCTGCTCCACATATGGCAGCAGACAAAGGGAGAGTAGTTTTCACATCATTTTCGGGAGGCTAGAATGCCAGTAATTGCGATTATTGGAGCTCACTGGGGAGACGAGGGCAAAGGAAAGATAGTTGACCTGCTTGCCGAGCAGGCAGATATGGTAATGCGTTTTTCCGGCGGGGACAATGCCGGGCACACCGTGGTCAACCAGCAAGGCGAGTTCGCCTTACATCTTGTCCCTTCCGGTATTTTTTCGCCCAAAGCCACCTCCGTGATTGGAAACGGCGTGGTGGTCAACCCCCGCGTCTTGCTCGACGAATTGGGCGCGCTCAAGCAGCGCGGCGTGGACACCTCGCGTTTTTTCATCAGTGACCGGGCTCACCTGGTAATGCCCTACCACATTCTTCTCGATGGACTGGAGGAAGAGGCGCGGGGAGGTAAAGCTATCGGCACCACACGTAAGGGCATCGGCCCCGCCTTTGCCGATAAAGCCTCCCGTTTGGGACTCAGGACCAGTGACCTTCTGGACAAGGATGTTTTTCGCGAGCGGCTTCACGCTGTGCTCACCGGCAAGAACACGCTGTTGACCAAGGTCTATAACGCCGACCCGCTATCGGAGGACGAAATATTTGACGAATACTGCCGGTACGGCGAGATACTGGCTCCCCACATCTGCGACACCTCAGCTCTGCTGGAAAAGGCGGTAGACGACGGGAAAAAGGTAATGCTGGAAGGGGCCCAGGGGGCTTTGCTGGACCCTGATTTCGGCACCTACCCTTACGCCACCTCATCTTCACCGCTGGCCGGAGGAGGCTGCCTGGGGGTTGGCCTGGGACCGACCAGGATAGACGATGTTCTAGGCGTTTTGTCAAAAAACCGGAAGACATCCGACCTGCCGGTCTTGAAAAATGATTTTTATACTGATTTAATCAAATACCGTCTGGGTAATATACTGAACAGTTTGAACCGTTGTCTGGTATTGCACGGTCAAAAAGACGAGTGGGTTCCGGTCGAACATGCTTACAACATTTACCAAAGATTGAGGGAACCCAAAACGCTTGATATCATTCCGGGGGCCGATCATCGTTTCTCAGATAATCATCGCCGCCAGCAAGCAATTGAGCGTACGGTGACATTTTTCCGGCAATATCTGCAATGAGAAGATGAGGTTTATTGCTTGGCGACCGGCATTTACTTGCTGCAATCGCGTGATTTAATGTTTGTCCCTGGTGGTCCCGCGGTGTCGGTGTTATTTGGGGTTTTGGTGTTTCCCTGCGGCTAGGGCGCGAAGCTTATCTGCGCCTTCCGGCATTTTAATCTTAGCAAGCATA
>JAUWLN010000001.1 GCA_030613665.1 Dehalococcoidia bacterium | reverse complement strand
GAATGTCGGTCATCATACCCCGAAGTTAAAGAACAGGTGGCGCCGCTACTGCACACAGCGCTCCGTTTAACCACTTTGCCCAGAGTGGCCCCGTCGGATGCTTTCCGGAATGCCGCTAAAGCACGCCTGATGGCAAAGATTCGCCAGGGAAGCCGGAAAAGTCCAGAACGTCCAGCACCTCCCCATGGGATGAGCCAAATATGGCCGGCTATATGGCAGGTGATAAGCCCCAAAAAGGTCGCTATTCCTGTCGCCCTGACCTTCATCCTTATCCTGAGCGTTATCCTTACCGGGATACCTGGCTCCCTTTTCTCACCGCCAGCATTAAACTCCCAATGTACCCTGAGCATACTATCGGGCAGCGTTGAGATTCAAAAATCAGGAGCGACCGGTAGACAAACAGGTGATGACGGTATGACCTTAAATGCAGGCGCACGTATAAAGACGGCCCCAGACTCTCATGCTCTACTTACTTTCTTCGAGGGCAGTACCATCAAACTCGAACCAAACAGTGATGTGGAAATCCAGCAAATCGAATTTAATGAGGAGCGTGCAACCACGATTGTTTTGAAGCAATGGCTGGGCAGGACCTGGAGTCGCGTGGTGAAAATGGCAGACCCTGGCTCGCATTACCAGATTGAGACACCGTCCGCCACCGCCGTAGTACGGGGCACGATGTTCGCGACTGAGGTCGGAGCAACTGGCGCAACAAAGGTAGCGACCACAGAAGGATTGGTTAGTATTATCGCGCAGGGAGAAGAGGTGCAGTTACCGCCCAGCAAGGAGACTCAGGTGGAAACCGGGACAGTACCTTCTCAACCTTTGACAACGCCTCCCCCCAAATCTGAAATCATCATCACGGTTGATATGCCGGCGGTTGCCTCGGTAACCGATCCGACAGGCTCCAGCACGGGAATTTCACAGAGCGGTTTTTCCTATAACCAAATTCTGGGCTCGCAATCATATTTCTCGTCTGAAGACACGCAATCGATAAGTATTGTAGAACCGATGAGCGGAGAATATACTATTGCCCTGCGGTATATGGCCGAAGGGGTTGCCCGCTTCGACATTAAAGGTATAGCCGGGGGCGAGGTGGTATTTAACTACCAGGGCAACTGGGATGCTCAGGAAGGAAGTGGCTGGCTGATACACCTCGATCTACAGCTTGATGATGAAAAAATCACCAGTAACGAAATAAGCATCGTTGAAATACTTGGCGGTAAAAATCCAGAAAATATCATAGAGACTGAAATGCCGGGCGAAAAAGGCAAGCATGATGATACCGGTAAACCAGATGACGTATATTGGTACTACTCATAAGGATAAGAGCCTGGAGAATTCTGAAAATGAAAGCCGTATGCCATCGAGAAAATCAGAGCCAAACCAAAAATATGACCGGATTTGAATTTGACCAATCAAGGCCAGAGGGAAAACCAGACCACGAATACGGTACGGTCGCCCAAGAAGCCGGCGCTATGCTGGACCTTCTCTATGCCGTTGGCAAAAAAGTGGGCTCGGTATCAGAACTGAGCCAATTGGTGAAAGAAATCACACAGATGACGCAGCGCACGCTTAAGGCTACCGCCTCTTCAGTTCTTCTCTTCGATGATGAGGAGCGAGAACTGCGCTTCGAGATTGCTGAAGGTAAATCAGAAAAGGCGTTGCGGAAAATGAAGCTGAATGCCAAATCTGGCATTGCCGGCTGGGTTGCCCAACATGAAGAGCCCATAATAATCAATGACGTCAACACTGACTGGCGTTTTAACGGAAGCATTGACGAAGTTACCGGCTTCATCACAAAATCCATTATCTGTGTCCCGCTCATTGTGCATCGCAAAGTAATCGGCGTAATTGAAGTGCTAAATAAAACGGATGGCAGCGATTTCAATGAGCAGGATTTAGAAACGCTAACTTCAGTGGCACCAACAGCGGCCATAGCCCTGGAAAACGCTCAGTTACACCAGAGCGTACTTAGTGCCTATAAAAGCACAATTAAAGCACTGGCGGCGGCCATCGACGCCAAAGACCATTATACCCGAGGCCACTCTCAACGCGTGATGGAATACACTCTCATGGGGGGCCTGTCTCTTTCACTCCCCAGAGATGAGCTTGAAATTCTGGAATATGCCGGCATTCTTCATGATATTGGGAAAATAGGCATTGCCGATGGGATACTGAGCAAACCAGGGCCGCTAGATGAGCACGAATGGGAAATAATACGGCAACATCCCAGAATAGGCTCAAATATCTTAAAAGACATACCATTTTTAGAAAAGGCGAGAATACTCGTCCTGCATCATCATGAAAGATATGATGGCAGTGGATATCCAGATGGCATTAAAGGAGAGGATATACCGATAGGAGCCAGGCTTCTGGCTATTGCCGATGCCTTTGACACGATGACCACGGGCCGCTCCTACCGCGCCGCACTAAGTGCGGACTATGCTATCCAGGAACTAACCAGATGTTCCGGTACCCAGTTCTGCCCATTCGCAGTGGAGGCATTTGCCTCCGGTTACAAAGGGCAGCAAAAAGCCTCAAACACGGAAAGTATTGCCTATTAATGTATTTTATTGGGGAAATCGAAATAAATCCATGGATATTCACATTTTAGGAGCGCACAACGTTGAATCCAAGGGAGCAAGGTGCGTTTCAATAGTTATCGATGGTGTCTTGGCGGTAGACGCTGGCGGGTTGACTTCAGGTTTATCTGTGCTAGACCAGACCAAACTTGAAGCGGTTATATTAACTCACCAACATTATGACCATATTCGGGACATTCCGACCCTGGCGCTGAACCTGGCCCTAAATGGCGGCGGCATCGATGTCTATTCTACCCCTAGCGTATGCCAGGCAATTGAAACCCACTTGCTAAACGGCACGCTCTATCCCAAATTTCAGGAGTCAGCCGAAGAAAAACCAGCCATCAATTTCAAATTTATTGAGCCTTATGAAACGCAGAGGATAGACGTGTATGAAGTCCTTGCTATACCGGTAAACCATCAGGGTATCACGGTTGGCTATCAAATCAAAGACGATAAAGGAAAAGCTATATTCTATACCGCAGATACCGAGCCTGGTCTATCACACTGCTGGCAACACCTGTCCCCCCAGGTGCTAATTGTTGATGTAACTGTATCTAACAGCTATGATGAATTTGCCAGAAAGACGGGACATCTCACTCCAGCTTTTCTCCATGAAGAGCTGGTCCAGTTTCAAGAGCTCAAGGGATATCTGCCCACGGTAATCGCTGTGCACATGAATCCGTCTCTGGAAAAAGAGATCAAAGAGGAAGCGGCACTAGTCTCTCAGATTTTAAATACTCCGGTCACCTTGGCTAAAGAAGGTATGCGAATTACCATTTAATTTGAAGCTCAGCGATTAGGCTCAGCTAAGAAACAAAAATCTGAATTTTTTAACCGCTTAACACATAACAATAGTCTGAAATGTGCAATTGGCAAATCCACCCCTTCCCTCAATCTGCTATTTCGACTGGACCGGTTTTCAGAGGCAAGTCATAGGAAAGGATGCTCACAGTAGAACCTACCATATAGCTATTCGGTCGCCGGTATTAAGAAATGCTTTGCTCTTTTGAAGGCAGACCGATACACCTAATTTCTGCTCGCATATCTAATAGCTTTCTGGGCATAATACCAGGCGTTCTTAAAATATTTAATCGCCCTGGCTGACTTGCCATCTTCGAGCGCTGCCATGGCCTTATTCATCTGCTGCTCGGCCCTATCCAGGTAACGATTGTAGGCCTTTTCAAACTTGGGATTATTCACCGTCATATCCCTCGCATCACCGAGGGCGACTTCGGCAAGAACCTTATCTGTTTGAGCCAGGTCTTCCAGAACCTCTTGAAATGCTGGCAGTGCATTGTGAATCGCTGCCAGCCTGGCCTCTTCCGCATCGGTGGGCCGGCCTTGATTCTCCTTGCGTTCAATTATCCTCTCCAGCGCCGATATCTGCTTTGAGAGCATTTTTACCTGTGCCTCCAGACTTACGGCCGCTGCCAGCTCCTTCTGGAATACCTTCCTGCCAAGCCTCGCATCAAGTCGCGATATATTATCTTCCCAGTATTTATCGTTCAGGCTGGCGTTTATTAGTCCGATTATTCTATCGATTTTCCGGTTAATCCGTCTGTCCTCGCCCTTGAGGTAGAAATCGAGGCTGTCAAAGAGGAAGCAGCAGTCATTGATTTTAATGGCGTCATCAAGGCCATCGATGGCCATACCTGGAAAGTAATTGTCGATGATAAGATTCGGATTGTCGATGTGAGCGAAGCGTTAATCAGAGTGGAACCCGAGGCAGGGCTAAAGGTCCTGGTAGCAGGTATCGTTAAAGATGATATTACAATAGCCCTGGAGATAGATGAAGCCGAGGAATAGGCCAGGAATCAAATAACCTGACTGAAGTTATCCGCCACTCCCTCAACACTATTTACCTGCCCATGTTGAATTATCGGCCTTTTTAAGTTAGGGTTAAATCAGTTATTGAATTTTTCCGCATGTGTCTGAAATGATAACCCTGGTATTTTAGGAGAGATAATGGAATTTAAAGACATGGTTGTGGTGGTTGCGGGAGGGGCTGGCGGTATCGGCGCAAATATTGCTCAGGGCTTTGCGCGAGAAGGCGGCATAACGATTATCCTGGACAGCGCAGAGGAAGAAGCGCAACGAGTAGCCCGTGAGATAGAATCAGGCGGAGGCAAGGCTTCTGTGGTAGTCATTGATGCCACCAAAGAAGAAAAAGTCCAGGATGCTATCGCTGGAATTGCGGAAAAATTTGGCAGAATAGACGTGCTGGTGAACAGCATTGGCTGGAATAAGGTCTTGCCGTTCCTGGAAACACCGGAGTCCATCTGGTACCGAATCGTGGAACTTAATTTGATGGTAACAGTACGCCTCTGTAAGGCGGTTTTGCCGTACATGATAAATCAGAAGTTCGGCAGAATTATAAATATTTCCTCACAGCAGGGCAGGAGGGCAGCACCTCAGGCAGCGCCTTATGCTGCGTCCAAGGCGGCAGTAATCTCGGTGACCAGGTCATTAGCGGCTCTCACTGCTGAGCACAACATAAGAGTCAATGCAGTCTGTCCGGGAGTTGTTGACGCCGGGCTGACGAAACAATTTATGAAAGACAGTCCTCACTATATTGAGGAGATGCTGCCGCAAACACCGATGCGAAGAATATGCCAGCCTGAAGAAATAACCTCGGTGGTGATGTTCTTGGCTTCCGAGAAATCGTCTTATATGACCGGGCAAAGCCTGAGCGCGGATGGCGGCACAGTAATGCTCTAGCAACCCTCGTTGCAGTTATGGCATAATAGCCCAAAATGTCAAAACGCGCAGAATAACAGAAGGGCTTTATTCCTGAAGGCTCTGACCAGCCGGTAGTCTGATGATAAACTCAGCCCCAGCCCCGGGCTCGCTCTGCGCTTCTATAGTTCCTCCATGCGCAGTTATTATCTCCCTGGCTATGGCCAGCCCCAACCCTGCGCCGCTTCTTACTCCGCCCGCCTGATAGAACCGCTCAAATACGTAGGCTAATTGCTCCGGTGGTATCCCGGGCCCGCTGTCAATTATCCTGACTTCTACCGTTTCATCTTTCAGATTGTGGGCGGCAATCTCAACCAGGCTCTGTGCGGGGCTGTTTTTCAGTACGTTATCCAGGATATTACTGAAGACCTGCTCCAGACGGTCAGCATCACCGATTACAGCCAACGCTGGCGCAACATCAATCTTAATTTCGATTTTCTTTTCCTCCGCCTGCACCGTCAAAATCTCGCGGCAGTGCTCCAGAAGTTCACCAACATTAACCGTCTCCCGTGAGAGTTTAAGATGTCCCGCCTGCATTCGGGCTAACTCAAGAAGTTCGTCAACCTGACGCCTCATCAGGTTTGCCTCCTCATTGATTATGGTGGCCGCTTTTAGCTTCGTGCCTTTATCACTCGCCGTGCCATCAAGCAAGGCCTGGGAAAATCCCTGAATTGAGGTCAGGGGGGTTTTCAACTGGTGTGATACATCGGCAACGAAATGGCGAAGTTGCTGCTGGGAGTGTTTCACCTGTCTTGCCATCTGGTTGAAGCTCCTGGCCAGCCCCTTGACCTCTCTCGGCCCGGTTTCCGGAATTTCCTGGTCATACTGACCCCGGGCGATTCTCTCGGCAGCGGCGGTAACTCGATTTACCGGCCGGTAAATCGAGCGGGCGAATATGATAGCAATTATCAGGGAAACAAAAAGGGCAATAAGCCCGGCCAGAAAAACGGGTCGGAACAAGCTGGCCAGGATGTTCCAGGCCCCAGCCCTGGGAGTGGCCAGGACTATGGTCTCAAAAAGTGCGGCCTCCTGCGTGCTGGATGGTCTGACCAGGGGATAGGCGGCGAAGATATAGGTCTTTCCTGCTGAGGAGACAAGTGTCCCCTGTATGGAGCCGGTGAGGTCATGGGGAAGCGCAGCGGGGGGCAACTCAATCAGCCTTGGAGTGCGGCCAGGCGCTACCTGTCTGACAGCATCTCCCTTCCCGTCGCCCAGGATAATGTAGACATTGTTTTGCTGGGCCTGCTCTTTTAAGTTGTCTAATAACTCTCCCGCGGATACCTGACCGCGAAAAAGAGAGAGCACCTGAACTTGAATCGGGCGAGCCATATCGTCCAGGCGCTGCATCGTCAGCTTATCGCGCTGCCCCTGAAGCAGAGCGGTGGTGACCACGGCCACAATGGCCAGACAGAGGACAACGACTAAAATGTAAGTGGTAAATAGACGCGTGCGCAGGCTCATTTATCATCCTCATTGACTATCATTTTATATCCGGCGCCCCGGAGTGTCTCAATACTGACACTGGAGCCGGTCATTTTCTCTCTCAGGTGATTGATGTGGACATCCACGGTGCGCGTTTCCCCGTAGTAGTCATATCCCCAGACCAGGTCCAGGAGCTTATCGCGACTGAAAACCACTCCCAGGTTCTGGACAAAGGTGCAGAGCAGGGCAAACTCCTTGGTCCTGAGCTTCACCGGTTTCCCTGATACGGTAACCTCGTGACAGGCCAGGTCAAGGCGCAAGTTGCCGATATTAATGGTATCGCTCACTTTCTGCCCGGCCTGATAGCGGCGCAGTATGGCTTTTATCCTTGCCACCAGCTCCCTGGGGTTAAAAGGCTTGGTGAAATAGTCATCCGCACCGAGCTCCAGCCCGACTATCTTGTCAACATCTTCCTTCCGCGCGGTGAGCATAAGAATCGGGATGTCACTTTTGGCCCTGATTTCCCGGCAAACTTCAAATCCGTCAATATCGGGCAGCATAAGGTCAAGGATAATCAGGTCCGGCCGGAAAGCACTTCGCCTCGCCAGCGCTTCCTGCCCGCTGGAGACCCCTTCAACCTCGTACCCTTCCCGTTCCAGGTAGAGCTTGGTCAGCTCAATAATATTTGGCTCATCATCAACTACAAGAATCTTTGGCATTGACTGTCCCTGAAAAGAAATGTCTTCCTGATATTATACCTCATAGTTCAAATCAAGTATCTGAGCATGGCTGACCTGGGCCAGCCCTTTTCCAAGCCGGCCCAGGTCTCATAACGTTCACTTTTTTTTACTGTTATCTGGCACTTATGTTTTTAATTGATGCTGCTAAGTCTAGTCCTCAGTACCTTCCTCTTCTTCTGTAACCTGCTCTTCTCCCTGAGGCGCTCGATTGACCTCCGGTACTATGCTTTGGTCCGGTGTACCCCTGACGAAGACCGGGGCAAAGCCCGGGATATAACCCTTCTTTGCCGCTACCAGAAGATATGCACCGGCTTCGTTAAAGGCATGGTTCAGCTCGCCGTTCTCATCAGTCCGGCCGATGAAGTCGCCATGGATACCAACCAATGCCTCGTAGTCTCTCTCGTCAGCGGTGACGCTGACGTCCTCTTTAAGCGCCTGCAGCTCTTCTCTCAGCACTTCCATCCTGTCCCGGGTAAGTACCCAGACACCGGCATCTTCCATAGGATTATGGTTGATGCGGTCAAAGACGGTCATGGTGACATCCTCGCCTTGAGGAACTACCCAGGGCACCTGAAGGGCGAGGGCATTCGGAATATTGCGGACACCGATGGGGGCAAAGCCCGGGTGATAACCCCGTTTGACTGCCACCAGCAGGTAACCGCCGGCCTCCTCAAAGGCGTAGTTCAGTTCACCGTCTTCGTCGGTACGGCCGAGGAAGAAGCCATAGACCCTGACCACTGCTTCGTAGTCCTTCTCTTCAGCAGTGATGCTGGTATCCTCTCTAAGCGCCTGCAGCTCCGCTCTCAGCGTTTCCACGTTGTCGCGGGTAAGCGCCCAGATACCGGCGTCCTCCACCGGGTCATTGGTGATGCGCTGAAAGGTGGTGATGGTTATCTCTTCGCCCGGCTTGGCTCGTCTTGGCGCTTCGATACCCAGCGCCCTCGACATATCACGGACATTTATTCTGGTAAAGCCGGGGAAATACCATTTCTTCACGGCGACCAGGAAATACACGTTTGATTCCGTGAAGGTGTGGAAAAGTTTGCCGTCACCATCGGTTCGCCCCAGGAAAATGCCCCTGGCATCGACCATTGCCTCATAGTCCGTCTCCGCGGCGAGGCTGCCTTCCTCCCTGAGCGCTTCAATTTCCGCTCTCAGTGCGTCAGCTTCGTCCTGGGTCAATGCCCAGATGCCGGCACCGGGGAAAGGCTCCTGGTCGGCCCTGAGGAAGACGGTCATGGATATCTCCTGACCAGCGAAGCTCATCCTTGGCGCGACGATAGCCAGAGACCCCTTAATTTTCGGGCCAGATGATTCCACTTCCGCATCGTCGCTTTGCGCCAGCGCCGTCATCGGGCTTAACACAGCGAGCAACAGTGCCATCACAGTAACTACCAGAGTCTGCCATTTCTTCATTTTCATTTCCTTTTTCTCCTTTTTCCTTCTTTGACCATGGTCAGCAGCCAATTTTGACTAGGGCCCACTTATCAATCTCGCCCGCCGACACTACAGTCTAATAACAAGGATAAAAGGCGAATATTATCCCAGTTTTACCTCTCTGTAAAATCTACGTAAAATTACGGCAACTGCCTGAATTGCCTCATCGCATTGACAATTGTTTCTTTTTTACCTTATTTCACTTTCTGACGAATTGGTCAATAGTCTTGGTGGGTGGTAGAATCTGGCTAAACAGAGTAGACTAACTTTACCTTTTCCCCCTGGAAAGTGAAGTGCCGGAGTATGAGGTGGAAGAATGAGCGAACGAAATAGGGATATTAAGCGTTTGCAATCTTTGCGAAATATCGGGCCTGTTATTGCATCTGGATTGTATGACATCGGGATTAAAACGCCGGAACAACTGAAGAGAGCTACCCCGGAAGAACTGTACGAAAAGTTAAAGATGAGAGCCGGGGGAAGCCTGGATAGATGCGTCTTATACGTATTGCGGGGAGCAGTGATGGATATCCCCTGGCCCCAATGCAAGGATCAAATCATTAAACCAGTGAGGAGGTAAATATAGAAGGATGGCGGCGGCCTCTTTATCTGTAGAATTTAGTCCAATATGAGAAGAGATTAGTTTGAACACTTAAGAACCAGTATCATTTGTGCGGGCAGGTTAGCAGACCGCCCGAGATTGATTTAGAGTAGAGCCTCATATATAGCCTTTTCAAATTCCTGGTCCAACTGGAAACCAGGTTTGAATCCGAAACCAAATACCTGAGAGAGAGCAAGAGCAACCAATTCCTCCTTCGGGTCAATAAAAAATTGCGTGCAGGCGGCTCCACCCCAACCGTAAGTGCCTGCGGAGCCAATTGAGACAGATTCAGTCAGATCGGTGCGCACTCCAAGACTAAATCCATAACCCCAGCCATATCCTCGGGCGTAAATGAATAAGCCGCCGGTATGATTTGAGGTCATCAGGTCTACCGTCTTCGGGCTTAGCAGGCGGACACCATCAAGCTCACCTCTATTCAGAAGCATCCTGGCAAATCGCAGATAGTCAGAGGCCGTGGAGAGAATCCCTCCATAATCTCCCAGTCCGGAGAACACATCTTTTGGCCCCACTACCTTTATGCTGTCTCGGGGGTGGTCATAAACTCTGAGATTCCAGGATTCATCCCAGGTATATGCCGTAACCAGGCGGTTGACCTTTTCTTTCGGAAGCAAGAAGGATGTTTCTGCCATGTTGAGTGGAGCAAATACTCTCTCCTGGAAGAATTCTTCAAGGGATTTCCCAGAGATAGTCTCAATCAGAACACCCAATACGTCATATTCGTGCCCGTACTGCCAGCCTGTTCCCGGCTGGAAACTGAGCGGTATTTTTGCCAGTTTTTCTACTGTCTCCCGTATTGAAATGCGGGGACTCGCTGTTCCATCTTCGTGAGGAAAGAACAAAGACCCCTTGATAGCATCTGAAAGGGCGCTCACAAAGGCAATGGGTGTGAGTCTGGGCGATGCCAGTCCGGCAGTGTGAGTGAGCAAATCTCTGATGGTAATCTCTCTGCTTGCCGACTCAGTATAAACACGCCCTGGAGGCCAGTATCTGGCCTTGCCTTCCGGAGGCTGCACCACTATCACCACGGGATTGGCGAAGGCGGGTATGTATTTGGACACCGGGTCATCGAGCATCAAACTGCCTTCCTCGTATAGCATGAGTATGGCAACAGCAGTGACCGGTTTGGTCATTGAGTACATACGAAAAATGCAGTCCCCGGACATGGGTTTCTTTGAAGCGATATCCATGAAACCAAGCGCGTCATTGTGAACCAGCTTGCCCTTTCGCATCACCAGGGTAACACTGCCCGGTATATCGCCACGATTGATATATTTTTGCATTGCCTGATTTATACGACTCAATCGATCGATTGAGTACCCGAATTCTTGGCCGGGTGAGGCGGTAAGTTTCTTCTTAGTAGTCACAGCCGTTTCCTCCGCAATAGAATTGTCATTTGCACGTTTTTGTTTTCTCAATTGCGTCAGCGACGGCGTCTCCGACCTCGCTGGTTGATGAAGTACCCCCCAGGTCTTTTGTTCGGTACTTGCCTTCTTTGAGCATTGCTTTTACTGCTTCTGTAACCAGCGTTGCCGCTTCCTTTTCACCCAATTCTTCGAGCATCATAAGACCCGCCCATATAGTTGCAACTGGATTTATGACATTCTTACCGGTGTATTTAGGAGCCGAACCGTGAATCGGTTCAAACATGGAGAGGCCATGCGGGTTCAGGTTGGCTCCGGCAGCAACTCCCATACCTCCCTGAATGGCTGCTCCCAAATCGGTGATTATGTCTCCGAATAGATTCTCTGCCACAATGACGTCAAAATTCTCTGGATTTTTAACCATCCACATGCAGGTTGCATCTACCATTGCGAAGTCGGTCCTCACATCCGGATAGCTCTGGGCAATTTTTCTGAAGACTTCGTCCCAGTAGACCATGCTGTAGTTGAGGGCATTAGACTTGGTGCAACAGGTGAGGTGCTTCTTCCTGTTACGTGCCAGGTCAAAGGCAAACGTTATCACTCTTTCTACTCCAATCTGGCTAAGCACACCTTCCTGGACAACTACCTCCTCTGAATCAGAAAAAACTTGCCTCAGCCCGGCATACTTACCATGCTCAGGCGTACCTTTCCGGTATCTGCCCCCACAACCGGCATAAAAACCTTCTGTATTCTCGCGTATTACTACGAAATCTATATCCTGTGGTGTTTTGTTTTTCAAAGGGCAGAATACGCCTTCCAGGAGTTTAATTGGTCTGACATTGGCATACTGGTCAAAGCCTATGCGAATTTTAAGAACAAGGTCCCTCACAGAAATATGGTCGGGAACCCTCGGGTCTCCGATGGCGCCCAGATAGATAGCATCAAAGCCTTTCAGTATCTCCAATCCGTTTTGAGGCATCATCTCTCCATTTGCCAGGTAATAATCACATCCCCAGGGGAAATGCTCATATTCAAGACTCAGGTTTTTTACTTTCGCCTGAACTGCACTCAGAACTTTTATGCCTTCTGCCATAACCTCTGGGCCAACGCCATCCCCGGCGATAACCGCTACTCTGTGTTTAGCCATTGTTCACCCTGCCTTTCAATTTACAAATTATTATGTGCTATTTAACCTGTCCCGGAAACAATATCGTCTCAGGAGAGAGTAAGGAAATATTTTAATCCCTGGCTATCATCGCCTTAACCGAGCAGGTAATCATATGGTCCAGGCTCAGGTGAACGTCTTCAACCTGCCCGTAATCCCGGCTGGCGACTATGATTGCCTTATCAACCAGCCCTTTCAGTTTTCCCCCGTCAAAACCGGTCAGAGCTATAGTTATTGCCCCGCTATCGCGGGCATATTTCATTGCCTCAAGCACATTCGGTGAATTGCCCGAAGCACTTATCCCGATGACCACATCACCTTCGTCCAGATGGCTTACCAGTTGCTCTTTGAATATGGAATCGTAACCAGTGTCATTGGCCAGCGATGTAATCATCGCCATATTATCGGTTATGCTCGTAGCACGGACCCGTGGTTTCCCCTTCGCGGCTGAACCTATCCTGAGGTCACGAGCAAAATGAGAGGCCGTCGACGCGCTGCCTCCATTACCCATAATTATTACCTGTTTGTTCTCCCGATAAGCTTTATAGATGATATCTGCTATATCAGTAATTGACTCTTCTGGCAGTGCTTTTAGACAATCGCCCAGACCATCTATGTAATCACTTATTATCGACATCTCTGCCTCCAGATTATTTATATAAGCGCTGACATACTCCCAAATAATTGTACCATCTTTTGAGCCGATGCTGCCGTTCTCTTTGCTCTTACCGAAGTCCACCAAAAAGCCCGGGCGGGAACGGGGTCTTTTACAACTTGTAAAGGCTATGGACTCAGAACCTGAGCCAGCGTGAGGTCAGGCTCCTCCGGTTCATCCAGATGAGGAATGAATGAGACCTGCTTTTCCCATTCCAGCATGCCCTGAAACCAGATATAAGGGGCAGCCCTAGATGTCACCACCCGCATCTTTCTTAACGACAACATGGAATCAATGCGGTGTTCCCGCCTTGCTTCGGCTATTCGCTGTGCCGATACGGGGCCAATTCCGGGCACACGCAGCAGCTCCTCATAGCTCGCCCGGTTGACATCCACCGGGAACAGCCAGGGCTGATTTTCGGCAATAACCAGCTTGGGGTCTTTCTGCAACGAGAGCTCTCCCTTTTTCCCGAGCGCCAGCTCGACCTCTTTTAACGGGAAGCCGTATATTCTGAGCAGCCAGTCTGACTGGTATAGCCGGTGGGCGCGCAGCGGATTGGCCGGCGGTCTACCCTCAAGCGGTGAGTCGCTGACCGGCCGGAAAGGACTGAAATAAACCCTCCTCAACTCCACTTCACGGTAGAGAGCCGAGGTCGTGCGCAGCAGGTCCAGGTCGCTTTCCTCCGCCGCCCCAACGACAAACTGCGTCGTCTGTCCGGACGGTGCCAGCCTTTCGTCCGCCGCCTTCAGCTTTTTGACCCAGCGCATAGGCTCCACTATATTCTGGTAGAGGTCCTTTCGCTTGCTCAGCCTGGCCAGGTGCTGGACGGTGGGAGCCTCCATATTCACGGAGACCCGGTCGGCCAGCTTGCAGCCCTCGGCAACACAATCGAACGAGGCCCCGGGCAGTATTTTGAGGTGAATGTAATCCTTGAAACCGTAGCGGTAACGCAGGATTTCCACCGTCTTGACCATGGCTTCCATGGTGCGGGTGGGGTTATCCGCCACTCCAGAGCTGAGAAAGAGCCCTCTTACCATTCTCCGCTCATAAAGCTGCATGAAAGCTCGGGCCAGCTCCTCGGGCTGGAAGGCGCGGCGGGGAAAGTCCCTGGTTACACGATTGACACAGTAGGCACAATCGTTCATACAGACGTTGGTCAGCAGCACCTTGAACAGGCAGATTGAGCCGCCACCGGGCAGCGCGGCGCGGTGGATGAAACGCCGCGGCGAGGACACGAAATCACGCACGCCGCTGTAGCCGCAGATGTCGTACTTCGCCGCCGCTGACAATATCTTTAGTTTATCTTCAACCTCCATCTCCCACACCGCCTTCTTAATAGAACAATTGTACTATAACATGGTGGGGCGACGGGGTCAATAGCCAGAACCGATAGGTTGGCTTCACTCGCTCATACGGGAGCCAACGAGAAGCATGATACCGGCCAGGGCCGCGATGGTGAACAGCGAAGCCTGAAACGTCCCGGTAACGTCAATCAGATAGCCGAAGATGGCCGGCATTACCAGAGAGACCAGGTTCCCCAATGAAGAGACAAGACCGACCACGCTGGCCGCGAACGGCGCCAGCCGCTGGTGGTGCGTCGGCACGGATAGAATAATAGTAAGTACGCCCATCGTGGTAAATCCAGTAACAAAAATACAGAGCAGGAGGAGAGAATACGGGGCGTAATTGATGCCAACAATGGCCGTGGCAGCGATGATTCCCAGCAACGCCACAACCGCTCTGGTGTTCCGGAACCGGTCCAGGACAAAACCGATTGTAGGCGCCGCCAGCAAGTATCCCAGGGGGAGCAGCGTTGCCAGATTCAGGGGCAGCCCTTTAGCGACAAGTATTTTCGGCAGCCAGGTGGCCAGAGTATCATAGCTTCCTACACCGGCCATCATGAATATCAGCAGTACCCAGACACACCTCTCTCTGAATAGCCCAATGAAGCTTCTTAGCTGAAAACTGCACGTTGCTACGGCGGTGCTTCTGGCGAGTGCCCACCAAAGGAGTGTAATGATGATAACCAGGCCACTATAGGTGAGCAAAACATGACGCCAGTTAAGCATCTCCAGCAAATAAGGCGTAAGGCCGAAGGCGGTGGCATTGCCGGCGGCAAAGCCAGAGATATACATCCCGGTGGCAAATCCAGGCCGCTGCGGAGCCCATTCCTTCACAAGAAGCGGCAGGCACGGCATCACCGCGGCCAGTGCTACCCCGAGGAGAAACTGGCTGATCAGAAAGGTCGCGTAGTCCGGTGCCAGTGCCCTGATTACGGCAAAAACGGCTACGAACGGCAGGGCAATCCGGAATGCTTTCCGGTAGCCAATCCGGTTGCCGAGCAGGCCCCAGGGCACACGGAAAAGCATGAGGCTAAACACGGCCACTGAAAAAATGAGCCCGAATTCAGCATGTGACAGGCTCATTTCTGCCATGATGGCGGTAACCATCGGGGCGGTACCAAAGTTCAGCAGGGGCATTAGAAAGGCAATGCCAAACGCTAAACAAAGCATCACCCAGTGATATCGGTTTTGTACGGTCTCAGACATGTTACCAGGTCAGGAAATAGTTAATGCGATTATTTTTCCGGCTCGTCTTTCTTCCCTCCCGACAGTTGCTCCCGCTGCCAGCGGTGAATTTCGTCGAGTGTCGGCGGTGCCACGCTGAACACTTCTATATCTTCAGGGAACTGCACCATATGGCCTTCCCGGATGAAGAGCAGCCCTGCTTCGTCCGCCCCGAGTGTCTCCCCAATCTGCCTGGCGATATGCTCGTAGCGCTTGCGCAGCGCTTCGATATACAGTTCCGAGACCTGCTGCGCCACCTTCTGGCTGAGAAAGCCCATGAGGATAAACCTCTCCCAGTCCATGCTTTCCTCGGCCAGGGCTTTATCCTCAATCGCCTCAATCAGGGCGCCACCCTCGCTTTTCTCCCCGGCGATTCGGCTGCTATCCGCATTCAGTTTTTGCATTGCCTCGAAACCGCTCTTGCCCGCCTCGTAGACCGCTTCGTGATATATATGCCCCACCTTACCAAGCTTCTCCTCGAGGTTCGCCACATGCTCGCCGACCTGCTGCCAGTAGCGCCGGTACTTATCCGCATAATCTTCCGGCGCATTTTCCCCCGAGAAAAGCAGCGGAACGAGGTAAAGCTTCTTCTTGCTGGTGAACTCTTTCGCTTCCGGTTTCTCAATCTTACCCAGTTGCTCTGCCATGGTGCACCGTCCTTTCTCTCTACCCCATTCTACCCCCTGCCCCCACCCTGAACAAGAGTCTCGTGCTGTGATATACTTATACTCTCGGGACAGGTAAATAATAAGCTATGGCAAAGGACTACTACCAGATTCTTGTCGTGCCGAAAACTGCCCGCCAAGAGCAGATAAAGAAAGTATATCGAAAGCTGGCGATGCAGTTCCATCCCGACCGCAACCCGGGCAAGGAGCAGTGGGCCAACGATAAGTTCAAGGAAATCAATGAAGCCTTCGGCGTTCTCGGTGACCCGCAGAAGCGGCAGCAGTACGACCAGTTCGGCACCGTCGGCAACATCGGCGACATCTTCGGCAGCCCTTTTACCCGCACCACCTTTGAAGACCTGATGAAGGACTTCCGCGGCTCCGGCCTGGGCTTTGATTTCCTGAACAATATCTTCGGCGATATGTCCAAAGGCAGAGGATGCTCCTTCCGCACTTTCAGTCGAGGCTCCGGCGGCCGGAGACGGGTACGCTTCGAGGCGCCGGGCGGCATCAACCTGGAGGAGATATTTGGCCAGCCAAAGCCACAACCGGCGCGCCGCCCCGAAGTGCGCTATGAGGTGGCCATCACCGGAGAGCAGGCCGCTCAAGGACTGGAAAAGGACCTGGTTCGGAGGGGGAAAAAGCTCAGGGTGAAAATTCCCGCCGGGGTAAGGAACGGCTCCAGGGTGAAACTGCGCAACGCCCGTCAGGTAACCGACGGCCAGCCGGGAGATATTATCATAGTGGTCAGGGTAAAATAGACTGTCTATTTCTATTTTTAGAGATTATCAGATTTGCCGGCACTTGCCCTTGCAACCTGTGTTGCATTCGACTATAATCCTCTTTGTACAATCTGAAAATACAGCCGCCATAAAACGCCATCGAGAGGAGAGGTTATTATGCCCAAGTTCTGTGCCAATTTAAGCATGCTTTTCACCGAAGTCGGTTTCGGGAACCGTTTTGAAAGTGCCGCCAAAGCCGGCTTCAAAGCGGTGGAATGCCAGTTCCCCTACGAATTGCCCAGGGAAGAAATCGCCGCCAAACTGGACAAACTAGGCCTGGAATATATACTGCACAATATACCGGCGGGAAACTGGGCGGCCGGGGAGCGCGGCACCGCCTGCCTGCCGGGCCGGGAGAGCGAGTTCCAGGAGGGAGTGGGGAAAGCCATTGAATACGCCAGAGCGCTGAAATGCCCCCGCGTAAACTGCCTGGTCGGCCTTACCCCCAAAGATGCGCCGGCGGACAAAGTGCGCCAGACCCTGGTAAGCAACCTGAAATTCGCCGCCGATGCCCTGCAGAAAGCGGGCCTTACGTGCGTGGTGGAAGCTCTCAACGATAAAGACGTCCCCGGTTTCTACCTCGTCGGCACGCAGGACGCGCTCAAGCTATTCGATGAAGTCGGTCATCCGAACCTCTACCTCCAGTATGACATCTACCACATGCAAATCATGGAGGGTGACCTGGCCAAAACCATTCAGGAGAACATAGACCGTATCGGTCACATTCAGCTTGCCGATGCGCCGGGCAGGCATGAGCCGGGCACCGGCGAGATTGACTTCCCCAATCTCTTCAAATGCATTGATGAGGCAGGATACACCGGCTGGATAGGCTGCGAATACAAGCCGTCCGGCGTTACTGAGGATGGCCTGGGATGGGTCAAGCCTTATCTTTAATTATCTTTAAATAAAAGGAGGAAAGATATTATGGCAAATCTTGGATTCATTGGCGTAGGCATAATGGGCAAACCGATGGCCAGTCATTTGATGGAGGAGGGCAACACGATTCACATTTATGACGTGGTTGATGCGCCGGTCAAAGAACTGGCGGGCAAGGGGGCCGTTGCCTGCGGCACCTGCAAAGAGGTCGCCGAGAAATCAGACATTGTCTTCGTGATGGTGCCGGATACGCCAGACGTGGAAACCGCCCTCTTCGGTAAAAACGGCGTCAGCGAAGGCGTTAAATCAGGCTCGATTGTCGTGGATATGAGCTCCATCTCCCCGATTGCCACCAAGGAGTTCGCCAAGAAGCTGGCGGAAAAGGGCGCGGAAATGCTGGATGCTCCGGTTTCCGGCGGGCAGGTTGGCGCGGAGAACGCTACCCTGTCCATCATGGTCGGCGGTAAGCCGGAAGTATTTGAAAAAATCAAGCCCTACTTCGAGCTTATGGGCAAGAACATAGTCTACATCGGCGGCAACGGCGACGGTCAGACCTGCAAAGTGGCCAACCAGATTGTGGTTGGCGAGACCATCATGGCCATCAGTGAAGCTCTGCTTTTCGCCTCCAAGGCGGGCGCCGACCCGGCCAAAGTAAGGGAGGCGCTGCTCGGTGGCTTCGCGCAGAGCCGCATCATGGACCTGCACGGAAAGCGGATTATTGAGCGCACCTTCCAGCCGGGCTTCCGCATCCGCCACCAGCAGAAGGACCTGAACAATGCCCTGCAGGGCGCCCGCAGTCTGGGAATGAGCCTGCCGGGTTGCGCCGTAGCCCAGGAACTTTTCAACGCCCTCGCGGCCCAGGGCGATAGCGACCTAGACCATTCTGCTCTGGTGCTGGCACTGGAGAAGCTGGCCGACCACAAGGTCGCTGGCAAATAAGCAAACTGATTCTTAATTAAGACAGAAGGGCAGGAGAAGGGCATTGCCTCTCTCCTGCCTCTTTATTATTAACACCCCGTCTCCAAAAAAACCTCCCCGGAATACGGGTTTTAGAAAATCTTAAGAAAATTGACCCGTATTTTTACCTTCTATTTAACCTCTCAACTGTATCCTCTTTGTCTATGAAGGATAAAAAGGCGGAGCAAGTCTTATTACCTATGACCAAAGAGCTATTGTCAACTGCCACTCGGCTAGATAAGATTACTCCTGTGACCTGGATTAATAATGACGGACGGGAGAATTAGCATTTTATGCCTGATACATCTGTTACCGAACCACAAACCGAGACGCCACGGACCAGGCTTCGCAAGCACCTGATTCAATCCGAAGCGTTGCGCCTTATACCAGAAACTATGGCGAGGAAGCATTCTGCCATTCCTCTGGAAATAAGCGGTAACGTGCTTCATGTCGCCATGGTCAACCCCTCCGACATCATAGCGCTGGAGGCTCTGGCCGCGCGGAGCCATATGCACATCGTGCCGGTGAAGGCCAGTGCCGCAGAAGTCCAGGATGCCATTGATTTCAACTACCAGTCCTATGAGGAGATTGAAAAGCAGATTTCCAGCATCTCGCAGGAAATCGGAGAAATCGAGGCGCCGGCCAAGCTGGACACGGTAACCGATGCCCCGGTGGCCAAGGCGCTTACCCTTATCATCGACGAGGCGGCTAAGGCTCGCGCCTCCGACATACATCTCCAACCCCAGGAAGATAAGCTGCTGGTACGTTACCGCATCGGCGGCACGCTTCATAACACGCTGTCTTTGCCCCTGGCAACGGCTACCCCTCTCATTTCCCAGATCAAGATTCTGGCCAATATGAATATTGCCGACCATCATCGCCCGCAGGATGGCCATTTCGCAGTACGTACCCGGGGTGGTCAGTCAATGGATATCCGCGTCGGCACGGTGGCCACCGTGTACGGTGAGATGGCGGCATTAAGGCTCCTGGACAAATCCAAGGGTATCCTGAACCTGTCTGACCTGGGTTTCATGCCCCAGAGCCTGGCCAAATATGAAGAGATGCTCAAAACTCCGTACGGCATGCTTCTGGCCAGTGGCCCTACCGGCGCCGGTAAAACCACTACCCTTTACGCTTCGGTGAACTGCCTTGATTGCACCGGAAGGAACATTATCACCATTGAGGACCCCGTGGAATACCGGTTTCAGGACATCAATCAGATTCAGGTAAATACACGTGCCGGCCTCACCTTTGCCAGCGGACTCAGGTCCATACTACGCCTTGACCCTGACGTAATCCTGGTCGGCGAGATACGCGATGCCGAGACGGCCCGCCTTGCCATCCAGTCAGCGCTCACCGGGCACCTGGTACTGTCTTCAATACATGCCAACGACGCCGTGGGCGTGGTGTTCCGCCTCCTTGACCTGGGTATCGAGCCCTTTTTGGTCGCTTCGGCGCTCATCGGCGTCATCGCCCAGCGTATGGTGCGACGGGTCTGTCCCGACTGCGCCCAGCTAACCCCGGTTCCGCTCGTAGAGCAGATGAGCTACGAGAAAGAAGTGGAGGAAAACCGTCAGGAGTTTCTTTACGGCAAAGGCTGCAAGTCCTGCTCCCAAACCGGATACCATGGCCGAAGCGGGCTATTTGAGATTTTACAGGTCAGTGATGAAATACGCATGATGTTACTCAATGGCACCACCGCCGCCGGACTCAGAAACCAGGCGATTAAGGAGGGAATGGTGCCTTTAGTCAAAGACGGGATGCTGAAGGTCAAGGAGAATTTCACCACCCCGGCCGAAGTTCTCCGTAACGCCTACTCCGTAGACTGACGGCAGACCCCATTTAAATTTCGCCGCAACCAAGATAGAGGAGGAGCACCTCTGGGGAGAGACAGATGGTTTTCCAGTACATTGCCTATAACGAAAAGGGAGAGATAGTTAAAGGTAAACTCCCGGCCACAAGTAAAGAGGCAGCTAATGACCTGCTCGGCTATGCCGGCTATCAGGCAATCAACCTCAAGCCGTACATCCCCTTTCTCAATGTCGAAAAGCTGACCGCCGGTCTGTTCCAGGTAAAGCCGAGCGATATCATCCTGATATACCGGCAGCTGGCCATGCTTCTGGAATCTGGCATTGATATCGTCGCTTCACTGGAACTGCTGCAGGAGCAGGCGGCCAACCGCGCATTGAAAAAGGTCCTGGACGACGTAATTTCGGAATTGCGCGCCGGGCACCAGCTATCCAGGGCATTGGGCAAGCACCCCCGTGTCTTTTCCCCTATTTACTGCCGATTGATAGGCGTGGGAGAGCAGAGCGGAGACCTTGAGACGGTGCTCAACCAGGTGGCTGATTATATGGAGAAGGAGGTCACCACCACCAAGGAGACTAAAAACGCACTGATGTATCCGGTAATCACCTCGGTGGTGACAGTCGTCGTTATTGTCGTGCTGGTTACGTTTGTCTTACCCCAGTTCGGCACCATGTACGGTTCACTGGGCGTTGAGATGCCAGCATCCACCAGGCTGCTCATTGACCTCTCCGGAAAGCTCAAGGAATACTTGGGCCTATCTCATGCTGGGAACGCTGGCCGTCCTGGTTCTGGCCTACTTCTATATCAAAACGCCGAAAGGCCGGGCCAAATGGGACAGACTCATCCTGCGTCTGCCGGTGCTCGGGAGTGTAATCCACCTGAGCGAGCTAGCCCGCCTTTGCCGGAGCATGTCACTGTTATTCCGCACCGGCCTCCCCCTGACCGAAATCCTCCCCCTGCTCATTCAGAGCAGCCGGAACCGGGCGTTATCCGACGCTCTCAGCGGCGTCCAGCAGGACATGATAAAAGGCGAGGGCATCTCGCATCCCATGACCAAAAACAAACTTTTCCTGCCCATGATGGTGCAGCTGGTGAGGGTCGGCGAAGAGACGGGCAACCTGGATGTCACGCTGCTCGCCGTTGCCCGCAGCTATGAGGCTGAAGCCGAGGACAAGACCCGCTCCCTCATCTCGCTGATACAGCCGGCTATGACGCTGATTATCGGCCTGGTCATCGCCGCCATCGCCCTTCCCCTCGTTTCCGCCATGTATTCCATCTACGGACAGGAGTTTTAACAGGAAATTGATTATGAGATTCTGGCAAAAAATTATGGGGTTGAATCGGCGGGAACCGGGTATAACCTTCCTGGAAACGGCTATCGCCCTGGCCATACTCGGAGTTGTCTCCGTCACCTTTCTCAATGGCCTGACTTCAACCTCGAAGTCAGTCTTCATCGTTGATGAAAGGACAACCGCTGAAAGCCTCGCCCAGAGCCATATGGAATGGGTGAAAAACGCCAGCTACTCATACAACGCCACCTCATATTCAGCAGCGCCGATTCCTGATGGAAAGGATTATCTGCAATATTCGTCAGTTGTGTCTGTAGAGCCGGTGCACACCCCGGATGATGGCATACAGAAAATCACGGTGTCCATTCAACGTTCCGGCGAAGACGTTTATTTTCTTCAAGGATATAAGGTCGACCGATGATACGCAGTGAGAAAGGGTACACGTTAATCGAATTAATTGTGGCGGTTGCTGTTATCGTGCTGGTGAGCGGCGCGGCATCCATCACTATCTTTCAGGTTTTAAAGGGCACGGAGACGAACAATTCTCATATGAACGCGGTGCGCCAGGTACAGAATGCGGGGTACTGGATAAGCCGGGATGCCGGCATGGCGCAGAGTATCGAAACGGACAATTTAACATCGCCGGATTGCCTCGTCTTCAACTGGACCGTATGGGATAGCGAAGACGAGGCAATATATCACTCGGCAACCTATTTCTTTGAGGATTTAACCGACGGTATAGGCAAGCTGAAACGAAGTCACTGGAGCAGCGCCGGCGCCAATGAACAGACCCTTATCGCCCTGCACATTTATTATGCTCCCGGCGACCCCGATAATACCAGTAAAGCAGACTATCAAGCTCCGGTACTGACGTTACAACTCGCCTCGCTTGTTGATGAGGCCAGAGAGATAAGGGAATATCGGGTAACACACCGACCGAATATTTAACGGAGAGAAGCCAGTGTTCAGGATTTTAAAGAAAATATTAAAAGGTGAAGCAGGACAAGCCTTTCCCATCGTTCTAGCCATGCTGGTTATCGGTGGCCTGACCATCGTACCGAGCCTGAACCTGACCTTCACGAGCGCGAAAACCAGTCAAATGCTTGAGGGCGGAACAAAGGGCACCTACGCCGCTGATGCCGGTGTGGAAGAAACGTTATGGGCACTGGCCAATGGCGAGTCACCTCCCACCCAGCTGCCAGGCAATATCAACGATATGCAGGTTAACATACAGACCGTAGACAGTGGGAACTACACGCTGTATCTCGGTGAATTCATCGAGCCGGGCAAGCACAGCGATTACCTTGACGTTACCGGCAATATCACCTGGGATAGCGGAGAAAATGCCTATAAATATACCATTACCGTCACCTGGCAACCTGGCTCCGGGGCACCCACAATACATCTTGTGGAAGTGGGGGCCAGGATTCCTATCGGCTACAGCTATAAGGCAGGGTCAGCGGCCGATTTTACGGAAAACCTCTCCACAGATGAACCGGATGAAATCCTGGATTCACAGGGCGCTTATCTGCTGAGCTGGGAACTCGGGCCGCCGTATCCTTATGTTTCCGAAGACGAACCGGTGCAAACTCAGATTTTCTACATAACCGGTGCGGGAGAACAGGAGGGCCATTATGCCTGGGTGGTCGCCAATAGAAATGACATCGGTGCCGTTGGTGAAATAACCGGCACTTCTTACGAAATTACCGCGACGGCAATCCACCCGGAGAGCAGTAAAACCACCGCTAAAATCATCACCAAGGCAATGATAGGCGGTGGGAATACACATATCCTGTCATGGCAAATCCACAATTAGCTGACGACTTTGCGGAGTAAAGAGTGAAACTGAGTAAAAAAAGCTGGGTGTTTATCTCCATCGGGTTGTTTCTCATCGGCCTGGTGGGCCTGTGGACGGTCTACTCACAGCAGTCCGGTGTGGAGAAACAGCTGAAGGAAGAGCTTACCCTGCTCAATTCAAAGCTGAGTTCGATTGAGCTCGAGCAGCTCGCGAAAAAACCGGGGGAACTTGAGCAGCAGCTGGACAAAACGCTGGCGCAGTCTGAAACTGCCCGGGAAACGCTTTCCCAGCCGATGAACAGCATCATCGTCAGTGATATGCTGTTCAGCACGGCCGAGGCCAACAGCGTGAATATCACCGCCATAAGCTCTTCGGTCGCGAACCAGGTGACTCTGGAAGGTGTTCCCTGCCTGGCCCTGCCGGTCACCGCCAGTGTCGAGGGAGAGTTAAACCGGCTGGTTGATTTCGTCACCGAACTTAATGGTGACTATCCTATCACCGAAGTCAATTCATTTGACGTCCAGATACCTTATCCGGCCGATAATACAACGCTCTCCGCCAGCATACAGATGGTAGTTTATGTCTACGAGGAAAGCTAAGCGATGGCACAGAAAGTAGTCACCTTATACATCGATGATACCAGCATCCGTCTCCTGGTAACCAGCGGCAAACGGATAAAGAAATGGGCGGATGTAGCTTTGGACCCGGGCATGGTGAAAAATGCCGTGGTGCTGAAACAGGAAGAGGTTGCCGCTAAAATAAAGCAGCTTTTCAAAGTCCGGAAGATAGGCTCGAAAAAGGTTACTCTTGGCATCAGCGGCCTGCACTGCCTCACCCGACCGATTATCCTGCCTCAGATGCCAAAAGATATGCTGGAGGAGGCGGTAAGGCGGGAGGCAAACCGGGTACTGCCGGTTTCTTCCGAGCAGCTTTATCTCCAATGGCAATCAATCCCCGCACCGGAGGGAAAACTTCAGGTCTTCCTGGTGGCCATCCCCCGCACCGCCGCCGATGCTTTGTTCAACACTCTGCGGCTGGCCGGTCTCAAGTCCGACCTGATGGACCTGAAACCGATGCTCCTGGCCAGAATGGTGAATGACACGATGGCAGTCATCGTGGATGTTCAGCCCAACGAGTTTGACATCGTTATCATGGGCGTCGGCATTCCACAGCCCATCCGCACCGTGCCTTTCTCCAATGAAGCCCTATCCTGGCCAGAGAAGATTTCGCAGATAAAAGATGACGTGAGCCGGACCATTGAATTCTACAACACCAACAACCCTGAAACGCCTCTTGCCGCCACACTGCCCGTGCTTACTTCCGGGGAACTGGCCGGTGAAGCCGAACAGTGCCAGGCGTTATCAGACGGGCTCAGCCGACCGGTTCTGCCTCTATCGCCGCCTTTCGAGAGTCCGGATGGACTTGACCCGAATCTTTATACGGCAAACATGGGGCTGGTTCTAAAGAAAATCGCCCCGACAAACGGCTCCGGGCTTCTGGTCAACGAGCTTAACGTACTGCCCGTGGTTTATCAACCGGAGCCCATTTCACTCACCAGAATCCTGGCAGTGCCCGGCGCGGTCGTCGCCATCGGCCTGCTTCTATTCCTGGCATTTATAACACAAAGCACATTCACCGATATTGCCGAAACACGGACCCAGTTGAATGCCACCAATCAGCTCCTGCAGCAGAAAATGGCCCAGAAGCAGATATACGCCGATGCCATTGCCGAACTCCAGAAGGAAATCACCAGTGCCGAGGCCTCCGGCGGTAATTTTGCCCTGGCCGTATCGAGCCTGGAAACGCAGAGCGAAGCGGTAAATGGCAACCTTATAGTGACGGTCAACAGCCTGCCGGAAACGGTGAGCCTGACCAGTATCAACCAGAACCGGGAAACCCTGACTATCTCTGGACGTGCCCCATCCGAAACGGACGTCCTTTCATACCTGAGAGAACTGGAGGAAAGCGAACGGTTCTCCAGCATCACCATAACCAACCTCAGGAAAACGGTTGCGGGTTACACGGATTTCAATGTCATTCTTGGCGGGGGAGAGTGAGCTCATGGATATATTTGCCCTGGTTCGATTAGCGGCCGAGAGAGGCGCCTCGGATTTGCATCTGGTGGCAGATAACGCTCCCATTTTTCGCATCGATGGTCTGCTTCAGCCCGAGGCTGACATGCCACTTCTGATACCCGATGACATTGCGCAGGCCTTCGAGCAGATTACATCGGAGAAAGAGAGAGCCGATTTTCACAATCGCCTGGAACTTGATTTCGGCTACACGCTGCCCGATGTCGGCCGGATGCGTTGCAACGCGTCCAAACAGCGCGGCACCCTTGCCCTCGCCATCAGGCTGATACCCCTGGGCATTCCCACGCTTGAAGACCTGGGATTGCCTGAGGTATGCAGGGACCTTATCATGAAGCCCAGAGGGCTGGTGGTGGTCAGCGGGCCCAGTGGTAGCGGAAAGTCCACCACGCTGTCCGCAATGATAAATTACCTGAACTCAATGGATAGCAAGCGGGTGATTACCCTTGAGGACCCGATTGAATACGTTTATGTCAACAACAAGTGTACCATCACACAGCGTGAACTGGGCGGGGACACCCTGTCGTTTGCGGATGCGCTGAAGCATATACTGCGGCAGGACCCCGATGTCATTCTGGTGGGCGAGATGCGAGACCTGGAAACAGCCGCGGCCGTGCTTACCGTGGCCGAGACCGGCCATCTGGTCCTGACCACCGGGCATGCCACGAGCGCTGCGCAGGCTGTGGAGCGAATCATCGACCTTTTCCCCCCCCGCGAACGACACCTCGCCCAGACACGGCTGGCATCCCTGCTCATCGGCATTTTATGCCAGTCGCTGGTCCCCAGAGTTGACGGCACGGGGAGAATTGCCGCCGTCGAAATCATGATGGCCAATCCGGCAGTCAAAAACATCATCCGTGAGGGTAGAATCCACCAGCTGCCCAATACCATAGTGACGCAGACCCACACGGGCATGGTGCTGCTCGACCACGCCCTGATAAACCTTCACCGCAGTGGTGTCATCAGTAGCGACAGCCTCTTTTCCTTCTGCAACGACCGCGAGGAAATAGCCAAGCTTATGGGCAAGGCGGAGGTGGAATAACGTAAGGCCTGCCCGACAGGCAAAAAGTAATGCTGATGCAGACCGTGTTCATGCACGGTCGTCTCCTTCTATTCACGTCCCCTTCCGCTCTCCCGGGAGGGGACAATTCTTTTGTAGCTTGACGAACGGAGGAAAAACGCTCAGAATACGTCAAAATGGATACCGCGCTGGTTATCATCTTCGCCCTATTCGGCACGGTCCTGGGCAGTTTCCTGAACGTGTGCATCGACCGCCTGCCCGCGGACAGGTCTATACTTCGTCCGCCTTCACACTGCGACTCGTGCCAGCACCGGCTGTCACCCGCCGACCTGGTACCCGTTTTCAGCTACCTGTGGCTGCGCCGCCGCTGCCGGTACTGCGGAGCGCTCATTCCCTGGAGGCCTTTCTGGGTGGAACTGGGCACGGGCCTGCTTTTTGCCCTGAGCTACTGGTATTTCGGCCTGAGCGACTGGTATTTTGGATTAAGCGTTTCGTTCGCCGTCATCGTCTTCTACGGCTGCCTGTTTCTCGTCATCGGCTTCATCGACCTGGAACACCAGCTTATACTGAATAAGATTTCCTACCCCGCGATGGCGCTGGCACCGGTCATTGCCATCTTTCAACCTCCGCCAGAGCTGATTGCCCTGAACTTTGCCTGGCCCTGGGGGGGGCATTGTCAGCAGCTTGATGGGAGGAGCGATGGGATTTCTATTCCTTTTGCTCGCCTATCTTTTAACCTTCGCCATCTATAAGACTGAGGCAATCGGGTTTGGTGACGTCAAACTGGCAGGGCTCAAAACCATTTACAAGCGTCTGACCGCGGCTAATCAGCCATTAAAATTCTGTTGCAGATGCGCTAAAATATATTGTCTGATTGTAGGTTAATGCACCGTCGATACAGTTGCCGGTAGAGACGGTCCCAGTTCACATTTGAAAAGATGACGCTTTTACGTTATAAATATAAGAGTATTTCGTCATTATGATGAAAAGAAGGGTGTAGACTTGTCCAAGAAAAAACCGGAGAAACCACAGCATATACTGACGCCGCGACAGATTTCACGCTGGGAGCGGCAGAAAAAACGACAGCGCATAATCATGGCGTCGGGCATCTTCGTCATCGTTCTGGCGCTTGCCGTCGCGGGCATTGGCTGGTATCTCGGCCAGTTCAAGCCAATGCGAGAGACGGTCATCAAGGTGAATGGCACTGAATTCGCCATGGATTATTATGTGGAAATGTTGAAACTGGAAGGCGCTTATCATTCGGTATCTGACCTCTCATATGTTGCCGATAGCGCCCTGCAAAATATACAGCGCTATGAACTCCTCAGACAGGGCGCCCTGGAACTTGGGTTCAGCATCGCCGACGAAGACGTTGTAAAGGAACTCAGAGAAAACGACCTGCCTGATAAAGAGGTCTATCGTAACCTGATCAGGCAGCAGTTGTTAACCGACCGCTTGCTGAGTGCACATTTCGACTCCCAGGTACCCCTGTTTGCCGAACAGAGGCAGGTAACGGCAATGATGCTGGAGAGCGAGTCACAGGCTCTGGACATCAGGAGCCGGCTGGAAGATGGAGAAGACTTCGGCGAACTTGCCGAAGAGTTGAGCCTTGAGCCAGTTTCCAGAAGTAGAGGGGGCGACCTGGGCTGGGTACCCAGAGTTATTCTGCAAGAGATGTTGCAGACTTCAATTGTCGATGATATTTTCAGTCAAAGGGTGGGGGAATTGAGCCAGCCAATTTACGATGACGAAGCCCAGAAATGGGTCGGCTACTGGCTGGTCAGAGTCCTGGACAGGGATGAAGAGGAAGAAGAAACCCATATTCAGGTAATGCTCCTCAGCAACGAAGAAGAGGCACAAGACATCAAACGTCAACTGGAGGCTGGAGAGGAGTGGGGTCCCCTGGCGGTAGAACATTCCCAGATGCAAGGCGCTGCCTCCGATGAAGGGGAATACCTGGTTTCACCGGGTGAGATGAGCGGGCTGGTTGATGAATATGCCCATGCTGCGGAAACGGAACCGGGCGTGATAAGCGAGCCGCTGCGTGATGAAACGACAACAACCAAGGGCGGTTACTGGCTGATAGAGATTCCTGCCCAGGATGCCGACAGGCGCATCTCTACCGAATACAGGGACTACCTGAAGACCAAAGCCTTTGATGAGTGGATGGCAGCGCTGTTAGACGACGAGGGCAACGAAATCATTAACTCTCTTGATGCTGAGAAAAAATCCTGGGCGATTGAGCAGGCAGCCAGAGGCTAAAACAAGTAGCGAGGTAAGAGGCGGCATGGAAAAGAGAAGCATTGGCATTGGCCTGATGGGACTGGGAATAATCGGGGGGCAGGTGGCCAGGGTCCTGACGGAAAAAGCAGAAATGCTCGCCGAGCAGGCTGGCTGCTCCCTGGTCCTGCGCAAGATAAAAGTGCTGCCCGAAGACCTGAAGAGGCCACTGGCTAAAGAAATACCCACCGCCCTTTTCACCACGGACGATGACGAGTTTTTCAATGACCCGGGCATCGACATTATAGTAGAGGCAATCGGTGGCGAGAACCCGGCCCGGGACTTTCTGAAACGGTCAATCACCAGCGGCAGGTACGTGGTAACCTCAAACAAGGAAGTTATTGCCAAGCACGGTGCCGAACTGCAGGCACTGGCCCAGCAGCATGGGGTTGGACTGCGCTACGAGGCCAGCGTCGGCGGCGGCATCCCGCTGATTACGCCGTTCCAGCATGACCTGGTGGCCAATGATATTACCGGCATTTACGCCATTATCAACGGGACGACCAATTACATCCTCACCCGCATGGCGCGTGAAGGCATTGACTTCCCCACAGCACTGAAGAGCGCCCAGGAACTGGGCTATGCCGAGGCCAATCCCGTCAATGACATCGAGGGTATTGACGCCAACTACAAGCTGGCCATCATGGCCTCGCTGGCCTTTCAGACCGTGGTCAAGCCGGAGGACATTTACCGGGAAGGTATTTCCCGTATTGGCAGCCGCGATTTCCGCTACGCCCGGGAACTGGGCTTTGCCATTAAACTCCTGGCCATTGCTAAACGCATTGATAATTCCATTGAAGTCCGGGTACACCCGGTTTTCATCTCGGAGGACTCGCTTCTGGCCAAGGTCGACGGCGTCTACAACGGCATTCTGGTGGAAGGCGACCTCATCGGCAAGGTGCTTTTCTACGGGCAGGGGGCCGGTCCGCTGGCTACCAGCAGCGCCGTGGTCGCCGATGTCGTGGCCTCGGCACAGGACATCATCTCTGGCGTAGGCAACCGGCTGAAATGGAAACCGGAGTCAGGAAAACGGCTCAAGCCCATGGATGAGATTGAAACCCAGTATTACCTCCGGTTGAACTGCGCCGACCGTCCCGGTGTGCTGGCCCAGATTTCAAAAATACTGGGCGACAACAGGATAAGCATCGCCTCGGCGATTCAGAAGGAAACAGATGACACCGCCCAGACGGCGGAAATCGTCCTGACCACCCACCCATCGACCGAGAAAGCGATGCAGCAGGCTTTGCATCATATTGAACAGCTCGAGGCGGTCAGGGAGATAAGCAACTTCATCCGCGTGGAAGAAATTTAACCGAAATTCAAACCAGGAGTTCCGTTCGATGGTGAAAACAGGCGTCCTCTACAAATACAAAGACCTCCTCCCCATCACCCCCAAAACGCCGCTCTTTTCTCTGGGGGAAGGAGATACCCCGCTCGTCAGGTGCGACCCGCTGGCGAAGGAAATCGGCTGTGGGGAGCTCTACTTCAAACTGGAAGGGTGTAATCCCACCGGCTCATTCAAGGACCGGGGCATGGTCGTGGCCGTGGCCAAGGCAATTGAAGAGAAGAGCCAGGCCATCATGTGCGCCTCCACCGGAAATACCAGCGCCTCCGCCGCTGCCTACGCTGCCTACTGCGGCCTGACGGCAATCATTGTTGTGCCCGAGGGCAAAATCGCCCTCGGCAAGCTGGCGCAGGCGATTGTCTACGGCGCCAAAATCCTGACCATCGACGGCAACTTTGACCAGGCGCTGCAGATTGTACGCGAGCTTACCGAGAAGCACCCGGTCACACTGGTGAACTCCGTTAACCCGTACCGCATCGAAGGGCAGAAGACGGCTTCTTTTGAAATCATTGATATCCTGGGCGACGCCCCTGACTACCTGTTCATTCCCGTAGGCAATGCCGGCAACATCACGGCCTACTGGAAGGGTTTTAAGGAATACCAGGAACTCGGGAAGGCCAGTCAAAAGCCGGTGCTGATGGGATTCCAGGCGGAAGGTGCCGCGCCCATCGTTCACGGGCATCCCATTGAAAAGCCGGAAACGGTGGCTACAGCGATACGCATCGGCAACCCGGCCAGCTGGCAGAAAGCGGTAGCCGCGCGTGATGAATCCGGTGGCATCATCGACACGGTCAGCGATGCGGAAATCATGGCGGCTCAAAAGCTTCTCTCCACCAGAGCCGGCATATTTGGCGAGCCGGCATCAGCGGCTTCCTTTGCCGGACTGGTCAAACTTTCCCGTCAGGGAAGGGATTTTTCCGGGAAAAGAGTTGCCTGCGTAATCACCGGCACCGGGCTGAAAGATACCGATACCGCTCTGAAAGACGCCCCGCCCTTCCTCCATTTGCCGCCGGATATCACGGAGATGGAGAAGGCGCTGGGCTGGGGATAACCAGCTCGTTTCAGGAGGCGATGATGTTTAACGAGGCCAAAATCAGGAAGGCGATTAAGGACATTATAGAAGCCATAGGGGAAGACCCGAAGCGAGAAGGTCTATTAGATACGCCGGAACGGGTCGCCGAGATGTACGCCGAGCTGTTTAGCGGCCTGAAACAGGACCCCAAGGCGGAGTTAAAGGTCGGCTTCGAGCTCGGCCACCGTGAGATGGTGGTGCTGCGGGATATCCCGTTTTACTCGATGTGCGAGCACCATCTGCTGCCCTTCTACGGCGGGGCCCATATCGGCTACATCCCCAATGAAGAAGGCCGGATAGTCGGCATAAGCAAGCTGGCCCGCGTGGTGGAGGTAATCTCCAGGCGACCCCAGCTTCAGGAACGAATGACCACGGAAATTGCCGATACCATTATGGAGGCCATTAAACCGGCAGGGGTGGCGGTGGTTATTCAGGCGGAGCACCTCTGCATGATTATGCGCGGCATCAAGAAACCGGGCGCCAACGTCCTTACTTCCGCCATCAGGGGTATTTTCAGTCGCAACGCGGCCAGCCCGGCGGAGTTTTTCTCCATA
>JAUWLN010000080.1 GCA_030613665.1 Dehalococcoidia bacterium | reverse complement strand
GATACCTAATTTTGTATCCTGAAATCTTAGTTGTTTATACTTAATTCCAGCCCTTAGATTACGTATTTTTACGTATAGGAAGCGTATTAGCGAATTGATATAGCGGGGCTAAAGAGGACCTGAGAGATTGCTGTAAGTAGTGAGCCTAACACGAAGGCAAAGAGAGGACTGATTTCTGCGGAGAGGAACTAGAAAAATATAAAGGCAAATTTGTTTAATGAGCCTGCGCACCCGGGCTTACGGGTTTTCAGTAATCGGCTTTCTTGTGCCGGCACTATCCTTCATCCATGACTGTTGCCTTAAGAGAGCATCAAAACGATGATTCTATGACGACGTCTGTTCCTTTACCTTCCCGGGAGGATACTTTCAAGGTGCCGCCAATGAGTTGAGCGCGTTCCTGCATTCCGGCCAACCCGAGTTTGCCATCCCGGGCGTAGTCCACCATGCGTTCAGGAATTCGAAAGCCTTTCCCGTTGTCACTTACCGTTATCCTTATCTTATCTTCCTCAAACTCGGCCTTGATTTTTGCCGTGCTTGCGCTGGAATGTCGCCAGACATTCCTTAACGCTTCCTGTGTAATGCGGAAAAGCACCAGCTCTACTTCTCCGGGAAGACGCTTTATATTTCCAAGCACAGAGACATCGGTGCGTATCCCCGAATATTCAGTCGCTTCGGAAGCCAACCATTCCAGCGCCGGTACCAGGCCAAGCCTATCCAGTGCCGCTGGACGCAAGTCCTGGCTTAACCTCCGAATCTCCCGGATAACGTCATTGGTTTGCTGCCATATCTCTTCCAGGTTGTGCCTGTGCTCTTCCGGTAACCCCTTTTTATCAGAAGCCAGGTTATCTAATCTGCGTGAAAGTACCACCAGCGCCTGAATTGTCTCATCATGGAGCTCGTGTGAAATGCGTTTCCTCTCTTCTTCCTGAGCTTTTGTTACCTGTTGCAGGTAAAACCGGAGGTTCTCTTGCATTTTAGCGAGCTGGTCCACCGCCTCCTGCTGTCTCTGGTAGAGACGCGCGTTTTCAACGGCAATACCAATCTGATTACCAATAGCTGTTAGCTGTTCAATTTCCTCTTCCTGGAACATTCTGTAGCTATGCATGGCTATGTCAAGCGTCCCATTGACCTCGCCTTTTGCGCTTAAGGGTACTGCCAGCAGGGAGTGGACGTTATAATTACTTACCACTTCCCTGGCAAGCCTAGAATCCTGGGATGCATTCTCAGTAAAGAGTGGTTTACCTGTCTCAGCTACTATCCCACTAAACCCCTCCCCTATCTTTAACCTGTCTATACCACGAGCAAACTCCTCGGAAAAGCCATGGTGAGCGGATAACTCGAGTTCCCCGGTTTCCTCATTGAGCAGGAATATCCAGGCGGCATCAACCTGCATAATATCTACAACGTTGTCTATCGCCGCATTCAGTACCTGCCCCAGTTCCAGTGATTGAGATATTGTGCTGGAGATTTGATTCAATGAGGCAAGCCTTCGTTCGTTCTCTTTTACGGCCTGAATATTTGTTTTAAGTTCCTGATGGGCTATCTCCAGTTGACTGCGGTATTCTCGCTCTTTACGAAGGGAAGCGAAACTTATGGCCACCACATTTCCAATAACAAAAACGGCACCTGTCTCAAAGATGGCGTCTGTCTGATTCGCTGAGATAAAAAGCGCGCGAGGCAGCAGACAGGCCAGGGCAACCAGGGAAGTCGCAAAGGCTCCCCTCCAGCCAAAGAGGAAACCAGCCCAGACAATAGGCGCCATAAAGAGAATTCTCTCGAAGGCATGTCGCGTCAAGTCCACGTTGGCAATTAGTTGAGAGATTATTCCCGGGTATTCCTGGGATTCGGCATAGTGCAATACCGTTATAAGCACGATGATTGTAAGGAGAAACCAAAATCCGGGCTTTTGAATTATTGCTACAAGGCGGCTTATTGATGAAAAACGAGTTGTCATCTTTCGATTTATATTCGGTTTTCAGTCATACCGGCAGGTCATCAACGAAAACCCAACCTTCTTTTATAGCACGCACCACTGCCTCGGTCCGGGAGCTAACTTGCAGTTTGTTGAAGATATGTCCCAGATGTGCCTGTACGGTACGCAAACTCAGGCACAACTCGTTGGCAATCTCTTGATTACTTAATCCTCTGGCGGCTATATTCAACACATCCATCTCACGATTGCTCAAGACTTTGTCAGGTTTTTTCCTCTCCAGCCTGCCCGCCTTTGGGGCAAACCGGTTTAGTACTTTGCGCGCAATGATCGGGTGCAGCACTGACTCCCCGTTGTAGACCTGCCTTATCGCCTCAACCAATTCCTGACCGCGAACGCTTTTCAGCAAATAGCCAGCGGCCCCAGCTTCCAGGAGGCTGAAAACGAACTGGTCGTCGTCATAAGCAGTGAGAATGAGAACGGCTATTCCGGGATAAAGCGTCTTTATTTGTTTCGTGGCTTCAATACCATCAACTCTGGGCATTGAAATATCAATAATGGCTACATCCGGCTGCGATGTGCCGGCCAGCTTGATTGCCTCCTCCCCGTCACAGGCTTCAGCCACCACAGTTAAATCCGGTTCTTGCTCAAGGATTTGGCGGGTGCCCTCTCGCACTACAGCGTGGTCGTCAGCAAGCAAAAGCTTTATTTGTTCCACAGCACTACCCTCGTTACCCGGCTGCTTTTATCATACACCCTTTCCATCCACGCCTCAATGGAAAAGAGATGCTTACCGATTATTTTGAGGTAAGACAAATAGGTAAAAGTGCCTACCCAAGCAGCCAAAAATAAGTACAAATGCTTACTATTTTAAATTCAAAAATTAGGTATCGCGGCGGAAGTCCATTTACTCGAACGGATGTTATTCTGAAAATGAAAATAAGGAAATGAAGAGGCTTAGCCAATAAATATAAGGAGGAACAAAAAATGGGATGGCAAGTTATTTTGGCACTGGTCCTGGTAATCCCGGTGATACTCATTCCGGTCGCCTTCATCTGGTACCTGAACATCGGCGGTCTCCACGCTGTCTTGAAAGAGGCCAAGGAAAAACGAGCTGCCAGTGAGACGGAAATGAAAGCGAAAACAGTAGAGTCCCATGTTGAAGCCGGTGCGCTAGACTGAAAAGCTGCTATATGGGGTAAGGCTGATGCAATGGAAAATAGCGATTGCGGTGATATTAGCTATAGGCATGGGACTCGCCATCAGGAATACTATTGTTAGATGCACCAAGCGTGGGAACCCAGCCAAAGAAAGGAGGAATTAAAGATGAACTGGGAAACGTTATTACCGTTAATAGTGGCAATACCATTTGCCATACTCCCGGGTGTAATTGCTGTAGCAGGATTGATATGGGGTATCTATGTTGCGATCCGGGGAGAGGTACGCGGGAGAAGAAAAGCACGCATTACACTGCAGGCAAAGATAGCAGGGGAACAGGCTTTTCACTAACCTGGCTCCGGTTAGAATGCCAGCTCATGCAAAATGAAAAGCAAGGCCTGGAAGAATTAAGTAAAGGCTGTTTCAGTATGCTGATGAAGAGTTGACTATGCTGTTCCTTTTCAATTCGTTAATGACCAGTCCGGCGCAACGGAGAACTGCTATTTGTACGGCACTGGCCATAATCTCGGTTGGTCAACTAGATATTTTCGGTGTCCTACCGGGTTCTCACCATCAATACGGGTACCTTGCCTCCTCGCAGTACTTTATCGGTAACACTACCGAAAGCCCAGCGACTAATACCTGCCCTTCCGTGTGTTGACATAGCCACCAGGTCAGCATGGTACTCTTCTTCAGCTTTAATAATCTCTTCTGCGGGAAGTTGACCTACCGACACCTTAAGTGTAACAGTGGCTCCTTTGTTTCTGAGGTTTTCTCCAACCTCCTCAAGGTATTTCATGGCATCGACTTTCATTTGCTCCAGCTCGCTTTCGCTATACGGAACTGTAATCATACCCGCTCCACCTCCACTGATATGAACATCATGCCTTAGCGCGGTAACCACGTGGAAAAGAATAACTTCCGCTTTTGCCCCTGGTGCCAGCCTAGATAACGTTTCCTCAATATAGCGCAGGGCAGCCTCACCTAGTTTAGAGCCATCCAATGGAACCAGTATTTTCTCAGACATCTTTTACCTCCTTTCCTTACAGCATTTTAAATTATAGTCCTGGTTACATGTTTGTCAATTCCTTTTTCTAACCTCCTAAGATTTTACCCGGGCATCGTGGGGATACCCCGGAGCGAAATACGGTTGGGGCGTCAACTTCTTTTCATCTGGTCAACGAGCTCGCCTATATTGTCCATGTAATACTGCTTGATTTCCTCTCCCTGTCTCTCCCAAGCGATGGTACCCTTACGTTCAAAATTAAAAAGCCATTTGGCGGCCGCACTTCTTTTACGCCTTTCAAGTATTGCGATAATACCACCAAAGTTAAGGTACCATATGTATGCGACTGGGATGAGCACAATGGGTATTGCTAATACTATAACTACTATAATTGGCCATTCCATCTTGGTCACCTCTTTTTCTTATTTCCATTATTAGCTTACTACCTCATTGTATAAGCTAACATCCGCTGTAATACTTATTTTCGGCTGCCTTAAATACCTAATACATGTCCCTTTTCATATTCCCTCGGTTGCTTCTCCGTGGCTGACTATCGGCAGCAACCGGTGAGCCAGCCAGATAACGAGCAAAGCGTCGGCAACGAGCCCTACCGAGATGGCAAACTCCATCCAGTGAGGGAAGTAAACCGTGCCCGGCCGCATAGCCAGAGCCAGCATACTCACATTGAAACGGTTAAGCACCAGCCCGATGATAACCAGCACTGAGCTCCAAAACACGGCATTACGGTTTTGCCTCACACCGGGCATGGAGAAGAGGATTATCGGCAAAATGACCCCGACAATAACCTCCCCCCACCACAGCAGGTTCTGCGGATATGCCAGAAAGATGAGTCCTATTTCTCCAACTGCCATCAAATCTATCACTTTTAATAGCAGGTAAAGACCCAGGATATAGGGAATCGCCCTGGCCAGCCCGCTGAGCACATCCAGGTCTAACTTGTGGCCGAAAACTCTGGTGCTGAGAGTCGATTCGAAAATAACCATTGCCGGGCCTACGGCTACAGCCGAAAGGAGGAAGAGAATCGGCAATATCGGTGTGTACCACAAGGGATGCAGTGTTTCCGGCATCATCAGCAACATTGACCCCAGGGAAGACTGATGTAACGTTGAGAGAACAACACCAGCGATTACCAGGGGAATCTGAATTGCCCGGATGATGCTCATGGGGACATGCCAGTTGAAGCGCCTGATGACTGGGAGATTGCTCTTGCTTAAGCCTTCAAAGACCGCAGGGCTGAACTCCAGAGCCAGCACTGTGGTATATGCCATCACGCACACTGCCACCTCGAACAGCGGGGAGTGAATGTTCCAGTAGATTATAGCGTGCCAGATGTACCAGGGCTGCCCCAGGTCTACCAACAGGGCAAGGATTACCAGCGTGTAGCCCAGAAAGGCGGTCAGAACCGCCGGCCTCACCACGGGGTGGTATTTTTTCAGGTTAAAGATGTAGACTGCACCCGCCAGAGTGAACCCACCGGCTGCTAAAGCAACACCGCAGTACAGGTCGAAGCTGATCCACAGTCCCCAAGCGCGGCCGTCGCTCAGGTTGCTTATCGCTCCCAGCCCATTAAGGTAGCGAATAATCACCGTCACCAGGCCAAGGATAACCAGGACACTTAAGATGGAGGTGCCGACAGGGAATGGACGTTTCTTTTGTATCATTTCGTCACCTCTTTTATCTCTTCCTTATCGGCTCTTTCCTGGCTCATTCTGTCACGCCGCTTGATGACCCAATAAGCGCCAGCCATAACTGCCGCCGCGCCGAATAATACCGGCGGAACGGCTCCCATGGCGCGTTCAGCATCAACGGTCACGGGCTCAGAACCGAGGGTTGGTAACCCCAGTTTCTCAAAGGGGACAGGAGAGAGATAGAGCCAGGATGTCCCGCCTACCTCTTTCTCTCCATAGATATGATTTACATATTTGTCTGACGAGGCCGTAATACGCTCCCTGGCCTCGATGATGAGTTCCTCCCTATCACCGAACTTGAGGGCACCGGTGGGACATGTCGTGACACAGGCTGGCTCCAGACCCCCACCCTGCCGGTCCGCGCAAAAGGTGCACTTGCGGATCCAGGGCAATGGCTTGTCCCACTCAAAGCTCGGTATGCCAAACGGGCAGGCTACCATGCAGTAGCGGCAGCCGAAACATTTGTTGTCGTCGTAAATCACCGGTCCGTCTGGTGTCTTCTGTAAAGCGCCTACCGGGCAGGCTGTCACGCAGGCTGGGTGCTCGCAGTGCATGCACTGGAGCTTGGTAAAGACAAAGTGGAACTTGCCATCGTCATCATCTACTTCATTAAAACGTATCTTGGTAAAGGTGGAAGCAGACAATTGCGGTGGGTTCTCATAGGTTCCCCCATTGGTAGTCACCTCTGCGGGCAGTTCGTTCCACTGCTTGCAGGCTACTTGGCAGGCTCGGCATCCTATGCATTTAGTAGCGTCGTACAGTACTGCTTTACTCATCTTGCACTCCTTACATTGCACAGGAAAGTCTTGTATTCCGGGATGGTTGTATTGGCATCGCCAACGTGGGGCGTAAGAATGTTACCGCTGTCACCTTTAGCCATGCCGCTGTAACCCCAGTGGTTGAGGATACCAATATGGTGAATGGTCTTCCCGCCCGCTTTCAGCGGCTGGAGCCGCTGGGTGACCACAGCTACCGCTTTAATCTCTCCACGCGCGTTATTCACGATAACGCTATCACCACTTTTGATGCCCTTTTCGGCAGCCAGTTCCTCATCCATTTCTACGTACATCTCCGGCATAAGCTCCACCAGCCAGGGAAGACTTCTGGTCATGATACCAGTCTGCCAGTGCTCAGTGCAGCGGTAGGTAGTGCCTACATAGGGGAACCGGTCGGATGAGCTGTATTCATTCCTATATTTTCCGATAAAGGCACAGGGGTTATTCCGGGTGCCTGACATCAGGTTTTTGTCTAATGGACTTTCCCAGGGCTCATAAACCTCAGGCACTGGTCCATCGGCACGGCCGTAGCCCCAGAGACGCGCTACACCTTCCGGCTTCATGATGAAGGGCAGGTATTTCTCTCCCTCTTTGGCTTGATTTATCGGCGGCCAGCCGCCGTCGGGAACGTCACCCTGCCATTTTGTCGCAGGGTTGTAGTTAAGGATGACCGGGTGCTCCCTATCCCAGGGCACTCCATCCAGGTCAACCGATGCCCGGTTATAGATAATGCGTCGGTTCAGCGGCCAGCACCAGGCCCAGTCGGAGTACAGACCGATTTGGTTGGGGTGTGAATCTACCGTGTTTCGCCTCTTGGCTTTATTACCGTCTGCCTCGGTGTACATGTTGCAGTAGAGCCAGTTTCCGGAACTGGTGGTGCCGTCGTCCTTGAGTTTGCCAAAGCTTTCCGCCAGTTTGCCGATGGTCAGGTCGTAGCCATTAATCTCTCTGGCGACGGCATCGGCAGTGATATGCACTCCATAATTCCAATCAAGGCTGGTAATAGCCTCGGCCTGGGGCGCAGAGCTGTCCGCCTGATAGAGCTCCTTCAGCTTAAGCATAATGAGGTTCATGATTTCCAGGTCAGGCATACCCTCTCCTGGTGGCTCTACTGCTTTGTAGCGCCATTGTACCCATCGGCCACTATTGCTGATGCTCCCTTCCTTCTCATAGGAACAAGCTGCCGGGAGGACAAACACCTCGGTCTTGATGTCAGGCGAATTGACCCCGGGCCTCTGCCAGAATTCCGAGGTTTCGTTCATCCAGATGTCGGCGACAACGAGCCAGTCCAGATTTCCCAGCGCCTCGCGCTCCCCGTTGGAATTGGGGCCGCCCGCTGCCGGGTTTTGCCCCCAAAGCCAGAGTGGCCTGATTTTATCCTGTCCCATTGCCTAGTACATTCCGATGTGGGTATAGTTTACTCTGGGGTCGCAATTTGGTAGATTATTAAAGCCAAAGTCATTACCCCCGGTGGCATCATCGCCATACC
>JAUWLN010000192.1 GCA_030613665.1 Dehalococcoidia bacterium | reverse complement strand
GGCCCGGCTCCCCTGAAGAGATAGCCAACGCTATCGTTTTCCTCTGCTCAGATGAGGCCAGCTTCATTACCGGACAGAGCATAAATGTCAACGGCGGGCGATTGACCGCCCATTAGCCATTACGCTGATTAAAACGGCTAGTCCAGCGCGAGGGGATACTGCCCGAATTCCCGGATGGCCTTGACCATCGCCAGGTAGTTTCTGGGATTGACGCCGGAATGAACCGAGTTGCTGGACATGCAGATAAGCCCCCCCCCCTTCCCCGCGGTCCTGATTACCTCCCTCGTTTCCTGGCGCACTTCCTCTTCCGTCCCCGAGACCAGGCTGAAGGCGCAGCTCACATTGCCGCACAGACACACCTTATCGCCAAATTTTTTCTTGGCCTCGCCGATATCCATCCCGGCCATGGGGTCGATGGGGTGAAGTCCGTCGGTGCCGGCATCAATGATGGTGTCATAGATGGGCCAGATATTGCCATCGGTGTGCTTGATTACGGAAACTCCCCGACTGTGTGCATAATCAACGAGCTTTTTGAACGGCGGCGCGAGGAATTTCTCCGTGAACTCGCGGGAGACCATCGGTCGCTCGGTCATCGCCCAGTCCCCGTTCACCCAGAAGATATCGACGCCCAGTTCACTGCAGTTCCGCATGTACTTCAACTGGTAGTCCAGCAGGAGTTCACTGATCCGGTAAATGAAGTCGGGGTTCTTCACCATGGCGCGGAAATAGCCCACGTCGCCGAGTAAATTCTCCCTGCCCAGGGCAAAAATGTCGGTCACCCCGACGACAATGGCCCGCTCACCTTTAAACCGCTTTGCCAGCTGTTTTAAATACTCGTAACGCCACTCCTCATCAGGGTCGGGCAGGACATAATTCTCCAGGTCTTTTTCCGAATTGATGGCCGGTTCCGTCGGGACGGGGTTATCCTCCGATGTGTAGCGGACGAGCCCGCCCCACTGGTCGCGCTTTATCTTTTTAGCCTCGTCTACCATCTCGTAGCTCCAGGAATGCGTCCGGTCGATAAACCTGATGCCATCCAGGTCCATGTGCTCGACAAAGTCCTCTTCGGAAGCGCCGGGCAGTATACCGTCTCTCACTTTTCCCGCAATGCGCTCGAAATGGGGCACCCGGTCCGGCTCCTGAAGCCTGAGTGCCGTCATTACCCGTTCCAGTCCATTCATTTTTCTCACCGCCGTCTGTGTTTCTATGATTTCCCGATCAGCTCTGCCGCCACGATTGCCGCCATGGGGCCGTCCTTGGCATGAGCGTCGGCACCAATCTGTGCCGCCCACTCCGCCGTGGTGGGCGCCCCGCCAACCATTACCTTCACCTTATCCCTGACCCCGGCGGCTTTCAAAGCTTCTATGGTTTTTACCGCGTTGACCATGGTCATCGTCAGCAGTGATGACATGCCGACAACGTGGTAGTCACCGGCGGATACTGCCGAACAAAACTCCTCCGGGGAAATATCCACGCCCAGGTCGGTAACCTCCCAGCCATTTCCCCTCAGCATCATAATCACGATGCTCTTGCCCAGGTCATGGACATCGCCCTGCACCGTGCCGATAAGGTACCTGCCCATGTATGATGCGCCTTCCTTTCCCATCATCGGCTCAAGGTAATCCAGCGCCCTGGCGACAGCATCGCCGGAGACGATTAACTCCGGAAGGTAGTACTCCCCTTTTTCAAAAAGCTCGCCCACCTGCCGCAGACCGGGGACCAGCCCCGCACCCAGTATGTCAGCAACCGGGATACGGCTCGCGATGGCTTCTTTCGCCAGTTTCTCGGCAGCGTCAATATCGCCAGCGATCACTGCCTGGCTCAGCTCTTCCAGATTCATAATGAAACCTCTTTCCTTTACAGTCCCGCCGGCAGCTTAACGTCAAACCGCTCGGCAATTTCCTTCAGGTTACGGACGGTGCCCCCGGGAAGCGGGATACCATTCTCGGAGCGGTCATCAAAGGTCTTTTCCTCAGGCTCACCCGGCACCATTATTTCTTTAAATCCTTCCGCCTTGGGCAGCGCTTTTATGCCATCGATGAGATTGTCAATATGCTCCTTGTAGCTCTCCACATCGGTGAATTGTCCGATATCTATGGCGGCGACCACGCTGTTCTGGACATGGCGGGGCATACTGTCGGGGTGGCTCCCCTTGGCCTCAGTCTTTTCGGCTGGTTCGGCCTCCGCTTTCTGCTCCATCAGGTGAGGCTCAAGCAAAGGGTTCCCGATTATGACGCTGGAGAGACATTCGCACATGAGCGCCAGGCCGGAGCCCTTGGGACCGCCGACCGGCAGGAAGACAGCCGCTTGGTTGGGGTCGGTGGTGGGATTACCCTCCTTGGTCAATGCCCAGCCCTCCGGTATAGAAACGCCTTTGTCCACCGCCAGCCAGATTTTACCCCGCGCCACGACGCTCGTCGCCATATCGAGGAACAGCACGCGGTGTTTTTTGGCCGGCACGGCGATGGTTATCGGGCTGTTGGATATGCCGGCGGCTTTAGCGCCGAAAGGCACCATGTTGGGCGGGGCACAGACAAAGACAATACCCGCCATATTATTGCCCGAGGCCATCTGCGCATAGTAGCCCATGGCACCCTGATGGGTGTG
>JAUWLN010000188.1 GCA_030613665.1 Dehalococcoidia bacterium | reverse complement strand
GGGCAGGGCCATTGCCCTCAGACTGGCCGGCCTGGGTTCCAGGGTTGCCATCAACTATCTGGCCAGCGAGGAGGCAGCAGCCAGCCTGGCCGGGGAAATAGAAAAGGGCGGCGGGGAGGCAATGCTGGCGAAGGCGCACGTTGCCGACGCCAAATAAGTCAGAGCCATGGTCCGTGAAATCGTAGGCCGGTGGGGGAAAATAGACATCCTGGTCAATAATGCCGGCATAGCCAGGGACGACCTCCTACCCAGGATGTCTGATGAAGCGTGGGACGAGGTGATAAACACAAACCTGCGCGGCGCTTACCTCTGCACAAAGTTTGCCGTGCGCTCCATGATGGAGCAGTTCTGGGGCCGAGTTATCAACATCGCTTCTCTCGCCGGTATCGTAGGGAATATAGGACAGGCCAATTACTCTGCGGCCAAGGGAGGGCTTATCGCCTTCACCAAGAGCGTCGCCCGGGAGCTTGGCTCGAGGAATATAACGGTAAACGCTATCGCCCCCGGATTCGTCACCACCGAGATGACTGACAGGCTGCCTCAGGAGACCAGAGACGTTATACTGTCCCGCATCCCGTTAAAGCGCTTCGGCACTCCTGATGATATCGCCGAACTGGTCGCCTTCTTGGCCAGCGAGCGGGCGAGTTATATCACCGCACAGGTCATCTGCATTGATGGCGGAGTAATTTAAATACAGAAAGGAGGCTCTATCATGTCTAAAGTAGGTATCGTCACCGACACTACCAGCTGTCTGCCCCCGGAACTGGTCGCAGAGTATGGTATTCGCATCGTGCCGGTGGGCCTGATCATTGGTGGTCAGCATTACAAGGACTCGGAACTGACTAACGAAGAGTTCTGGCAGCTTTTCTATGCCGCCAAAGGTTCGAGCACAACTGCCGCCGCCAGTCCGGGTGACTTTGCCAGCATTTTCGAAGAGCTGGGCAAGTCCACCGACAGCATCGTGTGCATCCTTGTGTCCAAAGCGCTCAGTGCCACCTTAGAGGCCGCCACGCAGGGCAAGAAACTGATAAAAGAGAAAAACCCTGAAGCCAATATCGAGATTCTGGATAGCAGGACATCGGCGGGGGCTCTCGGTTTTGTCGTGCTGGAGGCAGCCCGCGCGGCCAAAGCCGGTAAGAGCTTTGAAGAAGTCATCAAGACCGCCAACGATATGATTCCAAGGGTAAAGTTCGTCACCGCCATGGACACGCTGAAATATATCATTAAAAGCGGCCGTGCCCCAAAGACAGCGGTTATCGGAGATGTGCTGGGCGTGAAACCAATCATCGGCATGGTCAGCAACACCGGGCTGGTGGAGAATCTGGGCAGGGCCATGGGGAAGCGGAAAGCCCTGGCTAAAATCGCCGAGCTCGCTAAAAAGCACACTGAACCGGGGAAAAAAGTGCACGCCATGTTTCACTATACCGATGGTATAGCTGCCGGCGAGACACTGCGGGACATTATCACCTCGCAGATAGACTGCGACGAGGTATACTTAACTCCTTATACTCCGGTAATGGCCTCATCAACCGGCCCAGTGGTGGCATTCTCCTTCTATTCGGACTAGAGACGCCCGGCCATACAAGTCCTCAAGTTTCTCACCCGCGCCGGTTTATTAACCGAGCGAGGTTTTGCGACTTCGTTATAAAAACGTTGTCGGATACCTTCGGTAACGCCCTCTGACGTGCTATAATGGCATAAAACCCGTGCTTTTCCAGCCTGGTCGGGTGAAATTCCTGAGATAACAGTATTTCAGAATAGACAGGAGACATCTGTATGCCAAAAAGAGCGGATATTCACAAGGTAATGATTATCGGTTCCGGGCCCATAGTTATCGGGCAGGCCTGCGAGTTTGATTATTCCGGAACACAGGCGTGTAAAGCGCTGCGCAGCCTGGGCTACGAAATTATCCTGGCGATTTCCAATCCGGCCACCATCATGACTGACCCGGGGACGGCTGATGTCACCTATATTGAACCGTTGAACCTGGAGTCGATAAGTAAAATCATCGAGACCGAGCGCCCGGACGCCCTGCTGCCCAATCTCGGTGGGCAGACCGGCCTGAACCTGAGCGCCGAACTGGCGCGTGCCGGCATTCTGGATAAGTACGGCGTTCAGGTAATCGGCGTTGAAATCGACGCCATCATTCGCGGCGAGGCCCGGATCGCCTTCAAGGAAACGATGCAGCGCCTGGACCTTGACATACCCTGCAGCGAAGCTGTTTACAACATTGAGGACGCGGAAAAGGCAGCGGCAGAGCTTGGCTATCCGGTGGTGGTCCGCCCGGCATACTGTATGGGCGGTACCGGCGGGGGACTGGTCTATAACGTCGAGGAACTGCGCACGGTGGCCAGCCGCGGCATCGCCGCCAGCCTCATCAACCAGGTGCTCATCGAGGAATCGGTTCTCGGCTGGGAAGAGTTGGAGCTTGAGGTGGTGCGCGACGCCAAGAACCAGATGATAACCGTCTGTTTTATTGAGAACGTCGATGCTATGGGTGTCCATACCGGGGACTCGTTCTGCACCGCACCCATGCTGACCATCAGCAAGGAGCTCCAGCAGCGCCTTCAGGAATACTCCTATCGGATTGTCGAGGCAATAAGGGTAATCGGCGGCACCAACATTCAGTTTGCCCACGACCCAAAGACCGCCCGCGTGGTGGGCATCGAAATTAACCCGAGGACGTCCCGTTCCTCGGCTCTCGCCTCCA
>JAUWLN010000087.1 GCA_030613665.1 Dehalococcoidia bacterium | reverse complement strand
CACACCCCCCCCCATAACCAGGGCGACGGCATTGAGCCGGAGATACCTCATGAGCAGGACGAATGGCACGAAGGGCCCTTCCATGTTGTTAATAAGCCAGAGCCAGGCCTCACGATTGAACCGCCTTCATCACTTGAAGGTCTGGACCAGCAGGAAATAGCTGATGACCCCGTCCGTATCTACCTCCATGAGATCGGCCGGGTGCATCTCCTCACCGCTAACGATGAAAAGACACTGGCCAAAAAGATGGAGGAGGGCAAGCGCGTCAGCGAGGTGAAATCCCGCTACCTGCAGGAGTACGGCAGAGCGCCCTCGGTAGTAGACATAGTGCTGGCCGTCATCAAAGAACTCGGAGAGGCGTCTGAACTAATACAGCTTATTCAGGAGCAGCTCGGTATACCCAATACGACCGGTTTTCTTGAAGCCATCAACAATACCCGACTGCAGGAAAGCATTGACAACTCCATTGACCCGCAATTGATCGACGATATCTCTCTCCGAACCAGCCTATCCATGCCGGCAACCGAGCAAAGGTTTATTGGCCTGTCGCTTAATAGCAAGTTGCTGACCGAAGGTGTCCGCGCGGCCATCAGTCCGGATATCTCATTTTCTGATATTGATAACCTGGTCAAAGATGCATCCTTCATCAGTTCAATCCAGACCCATGGACACCGGCTTGAATCCCATTTTCGAAGCATTGATTTTGAAGCCAGAAAGGCAGAAAGACACCTCATTGAGGCCAATCTGCGCCTGGTGGTAAGCGTGGCCAAGAAACATATCGGGCGCGGCATGTCTCTCCTCGACCTGATTCAGGAAGGTAACATCGGCCTGATGCGTGCCGTGGAGAAGTTCGACTATCGCAAGGGCTATAAATTCAGCACCTATGCCACCTGGTGGATACGGCAGGCGCTCACCAGGGCTATCGCCGACCAGGCGCGCACCATCCGCATTCCGGTGCACATGGTGGAGACGATAAACCGCCTGCTCAAAACGAGCCGCCGCCTGGCCCAGGAATACGGTCGTGAACCAACCTCCACTGAAATCGCCAAGGAAATGGAAATATCCTCGGAAAAGGTCAGGGAGATAGTAAAAGTATCGCAGCTGCCCATATCGCTGGAGTCACCCATCGGCGAGGAGGAAGACAGCCCTCTGGGGAACTCAATCGAGGACCGGAATGCTCTGCCACCGGTGGACGCCGCCTCAAAACAGCTCCTCAAAGAGCAGATTGAAGACGTGCTTGACACGCTCACACCGCGTGAACAGCGCGTCCTGCAGCTCAGGTTCGGGCTTGAGGACGGGCGCAGCCGGACGCTGGAAGAGGTAGGAAAAGAGTTCAGCGTTACCCGGGAGAGAATCCGCCAGATTGAGGCCAAAGCGCTGAGAAAATTGCGTCACCCCAGCCGGAGCCGCAAGCTCAAGGACTATCTGGAGTAGGAACTAGCCGAACATCCCCATCAGGTTTTTGGGCAGCTTTCCCTTGACCCCCATCTTCATGAGCTTCTGCATCTGCTGGAACTGGTTCAGCAGCTGGTTCACATCGTGGGGCTGCACGCCACTCCCTCGGGCAATGCGCCGCCGCCGGCTTCCCCCAATGATTGCCGGGCTTTTCCGTTCCTGCGAGGTCATGGAGAGTATCATCGCCTCCACTTTCTTCAGCTGCTTCTCTTCGGTACCTTCGGGGAGTCTGGCGGCAAGCTTGGACACGCCGGGCAGCATGTCCAGCAGCTGGCCCACCGGCCCCATATTTTTCACGGTCTGGAACTGCGACAGGAAATCATTCAGGTCGAAACCGGACGTCTCCACCTTCTTTTTCAGTTCCTCGGCCTGCCGCTGGTCGAATGCCGTCTCCGCCTTTTCAATGAAGGTAAGCATATCACCCATTCCCAGAATGCGCGACGCCAGGCGGCCGGGGTAAAATGGCTCCAGGGCGTCCGCCTTCTCGCCAATGCCGATGAATTTTATGGGCACACCGCTCACCCAGCGTATGGAAAGAGCGGCCCCACCCCGGGCATCACCATCCATCTTGGTCAGGACGAGTCCAGTGAGACTCACCCGAGAGTTAAAATCCTCGGCGCTGCGCACCGCGTCCTGGCCGGTCATGGCGTCGACCACCAGCAGCACTTCCGCCGGATGCAACGCCTTTTTCACCTCGGCCAGCTCCTTCATCATTTCCTCATCGATGTGAAGTCGGCCCGCCGTGTCCACCACCACCCAGGTAGCCGCCAGCGATTTCGCCCTGGCCAGAGCATGAGCACAGATGTCCTTGCTGGACACATCGGTGCCTTCACTGTATACCGGAATGTCCAGCTGGTTTCCCAGCGTGACCAGCTGTTCGATAGCCGCCGGACGCCGGTTGTCCGCCGCCACCAGCAAAGGTTTCTGGCCGGAATGTTTTAGATGCAGGGCCAGCTTGGCGGCGGTGGTGGTCTTGCCGCTGCCCTGAAGCCCGACCAGCATCGCCACATAAGGCGGCTGGCCAGAGGTGTTTAATCGCCCCGGCTCGTTACCGAGCGTGGCCACAATTTCCTCATTGACGATTTTAACCACCTGCTGGCCGGGGGTCAGGCTCTGCATCACCTCCGCGCCGATGGCTCTCTCCCGCACCCGGGCGACGAAGTCCTTGACCACTTTGAAATTGACATCAGCTTCCAGCAGCGCCAGGCGCACCTGACGCAGGCCCTCATCGATGTCCTGTTCCGTCAGCTTTCCCTTATTGCCGAGGGCGCGGAAAACCTTGCCTAACTTTTCACTGAGAACTTCAAACATATACAGTTCATTCTAGTTGGGGATTTGTCCGGGCGTCAAGCAGTCCGCTGGCAGTTAAAATATTATCCCCTGCCAAAGAACAACTACCCCGCCGTATTATGCTAAAATAGTTACCAGATGAAACCATCTGGAGTTCTTAAATGATTCCCCTCAGCCTCAAGATGCGCAACTTCATGTGCTATCGCGAAAACGTGCCGCCGCTTTCCTTCGACGGCATCCACACCGCCTGCCTTTCTGGAGACAACGGCAACGGCAAATCAGCGCTGATTGACGCCATGACCTGGGCGCTCTGGGGAAAGGCCCGGGCCAGGAGCGATGACGACCTCGTTCACGCCGGTGAGAAGGAGATGGAGGTGGAGTTCGACTTCGCCGTCGGGGAGCATCCGTACCGCATTATCCGCAAGCGCGCCAAGCCCAGAAAAGCCAGCAGCGCCGGGCAGTCAGCACTGGAATTCCAGATTGCCGTCGACGGCGGCTTTAAGTCGATTTCCGGCAACAGCATCGCCCAGACGCAGCAGAAAATCACCGGCACCTTGCATATGGACTATGATACCTTCGTCAACAGCGCGTTTCTGCGCCAGGGCCATGCCGATGAGTTCACCACCAAACGCCCCGCCGAGCGCAAAGAGGTGCTGGCCAGTATACTGGGGCTTGACTATTACGACCAGCTCGAGGATAAAGCCAGAGAGCTTGCCCGGCATCAGGAACTTGAGAAAGCGCAGCTGGAAAGTACGCTGCGGGACATCAGCGATGAGCTGGCCCTGAAGCCGGCCTACGAGGCAGAGATGGAGGAAGCTCAGCATGCCCTCTCCGGGGTCGAAGAAATCGCCAGAGAAAAAGAGTCGAAACTCGATGAGCTGCGCCAGCAAAAAGGTACGCTGGAGAAAAAGAAGGCCCAGCTCGACCAGCTGGAAGTAGTCATAGAAGAACGAAACAAGAACCTGGAAGCGTTCAAGGGACAGATAGCCCGGCTTCAATCAAGCGTCCAAGAGTATGAAGCGCTCATTGCCCGGCGCGACGTTATAGAATCGGGTTACACACAGTACAGCGAGGCCAAAAAGCGCTTTGACGGTCTCGACCAGAAGTTCCGCCAGTCGGTGAACCTGGAGAAGCAGAAAGCTCAACTGGAAAGCAGAATCAAGGAGGCCAGCCAGAACCTGCTCACGGAGCACGCCCTGGCACAGGAGCGGGTCAGGGCCCTGGAGAGTAAAATAGCCGATTTCACCCGGAAACAGGGGCAGATGCAGCAGCTACAAGCAAAGCTGGGCCGGCTGACCGAGAATGAAGAATCACTGCGCCAGAAAAAACAAACCGTCCAGGAGCTGCAGACGACGGTCAACTACCTGGAATCAAACATAAGCCAGTTGGAACGGGAACTGAAAGAACTCGCGGAGAAAACCGACCTTCTGGCCACACAGACAGAAGCCAAATGCCCCCTCTGCGAGACGGAACTTGGCACCGAAGGCCTGAAACTCATTGAATCGAAATATGTCACCGAGAAACAGAATAAAAACAATGCGCTGACGTCGCACCAGGCCGAGATTGACCGGAAAAGAAATGAACTCATGTCACTGAGCGGAGAAGTCACCAGCCTGGAGACGCAACTGAACCAGGAGAAAGTAGCCCTGCAGAGCCAGGCCAGCGTCCTCAACAAAGAGGCAAATGAAGCCGCCGACGCCAAAAACCAGCTGGCTGTGGAAAGAACCACATTATCCGGGGTTGAACAGCAGCTGGCGAAAAAGGAATTCGCCCGCCAGGAACAGATGGCACTGGAAGAGGTAGAACAGCAACTGGACACGCTCGGTTACGACGCCGCGCAGCATGAGCAACTGAGACAGCAACTAACCGAACTGGAAGAATATGAAACCCCCATGCGTAAGCTGGAAGAAGCCGACCGGCTTATCGCCCAGGAGAAGGCGGCGATGTCACAGGCGGAAACTCACGCCGGAGAGCTGCGGAAGAACGCTGAGTCTGATAGCCTGAAAAGAGAAGAGCTGGCCAGAGAGCTCGAAGTCCTGCCCCGGCTCACCGCCGAGATAACTGACGCCGAAAACGAATACCGGGAGATAGAGCAGCAGAGAAAACAGGCGCAGGAAGCATTGTGGACTGTTAAAGCCAGACTGCAGCGCTGTGCTGAACTGGAGAAGAGACAAAAGGAGAAGGAAAAAGCGCTGGCTCAATCAGGAAAAGAGGAGAGCATTTTCCGGGAATTGGCCAGAGCCTTCGGCAAGGGCGGCATACAGGCGTTGCTCATTGAAATGGCACTCCCGGAGATTGAAGTTGAGGCCAACCGCCTCCTCGGACGGATGACAGATAACCGCATGCACGCCAAATTTGAGACGCAGCGGGAGACCAAGAAGGGCGACGTCGTGGAGACCCTTGACATCACCATTTCCGATGAACTCGGCACCAGGAACTACGAAATGTTCAGCGGCGGCGAGGCGTTTCGCATTGACTTTGCCATCCGCATTGCGCTGTCCAGGCTGCTGGCCAGGCGGGCCGGAGCACCGCTGCCCACGCTGATTATCGATGAAGGCGTCGGTACACAGGACAGCACCGGCATCGAGAAACTGAAAGAAGCGATTAATTCCATCCAGGATGATTTCGAGATGATACTGGTAATTACCCACATTGAGGATTTAAGGGACGCCTTCCCCACCCGCATTGACGTGGTTAAAACGGGCGAAGGCTCAACGCTATCGATAAACTAGCCATTACAGGCCCAACTTCGCTGCAACCTGCTTCATCGCCTCCAGGCCCAGGCCGATAAACTCATCGAGTTCCAGCCCAATATCAACGCATCGTGCTATCTGCTCCCGGTTGGCCCCGGCGGCAAAACCTTTCTCTTTGAACCTCTTTTCTATCGAACTCGCTTCCAACCCTGCCAGTTTCTTATCGGGACGAACCAGTACCGCAGCAGTAATAAGACCGGTGAGAGGGTCGGTGCAGAACAATGCTTTATCAAGCCTGGACTCCAGAGAGGCGCCGTGCCGCTGATTGTGGGCCAGTATAGCGTGAGCTACGGCTTCGCTAGCGCCAAGCTCCCGCGCCAGGTCGGCACCGAGCCGGCTATGAGCGCTCATATCATTATCGGTCAGCTCCACATCGATATCATGCAGCAACCCGGCGAGACCCCACTCCGCCTCATCCTCGCCAAAATGCCTGGCCAGTGCCCGCATGATGGCCTCGGCAGCCAGCATGTGCTTTATCAGGTTCTCGTTTTCTACATTGGCCCGTATTGAATCAAGCGCCTCTTCCCGGTCCATACATCACTCCTCTTTACATACCTAATAATAACAGTTCAGGCCATGAACCATCAATGCGAATCTGGCACCGAATTATACCGATTTATCAGTAAGGACCGGCGCAACATCCCTATCCAGTACTTTGCTCAGATAATGTCCGGTGGCTGAATTTTTTACCCGCGTTATCGCCTCCGGAGTTCCGGTGGCGACCACGTATCCCCCCAGGTCCCCGGCGCCGGGGCCAAGGTCGACGATATAATCCGCGTTCTTGATAACGTCCAGGTGGTGCTCAATGACCACCACCGTATTACCGGTATCGACAAGTCGCTGCAACACCGTCAGTAACGCTGCCACGTCCTCAAAGGAAAGGCCGGTGGTTGGTTCATCAAGGATATAGAGCGTTTTTCCGGTAGCGCGGCGCGATAGCTCAGTGGACAGCTTCACCCTCTGTGCCTCGCCGCCGGAGAGCGTCGGCGCCGGCTGTCCGAGGTGGATATATCCCAACCCCACGTCCCGCAATGTCTGAAGCTTGTTTTTCACCTTGGGAAAGTTGGTAAAGAAGGCGAGCGCCTGCTCCACCGTCATATCGAGAACTTCGGCGATATTTTTACCCTTGAACCGTATCTCCAGAGCCTCTCGGTTATAGCGCTGGCCCTTGCACACCTCGCAGGGGACGGTGACGTCAGGCAGGAACTGCATCTCAATTTGGATAAACCCCTCCCCACGACAGGCCTCGCAGCGGCCGCCCTTCACGTTGAAAGAGAAGCGACCCGGCGCATAGCCCCTCATCCGGGCCTCGGGAACGGTGGCAAAAAGCTCGCGAACCGGCGTAAATGTACCGGTATAGGTAGCCGGATTGCTCCGCGGCGTCCGGCCAATCGGCGACTGGTCAATATTGACCACTTTATCGAGATACTCCATACCAATGATTTCATCACAGTCGCCAGCCCTCTCCCTCGAACGATAGAAAACCTGGGCCATCTTCCGGTACAGTATCTCGTCAATAAGAGTGCTTTTGCCACTGCCGGAGACACCGGTAATGCAAACAAATTTGCCCAGCGGGATATGGACATCGATACTTTTCAGGTTATTCTGCCACGCCCCCCTGCCCACGATTTCACCGCCGTTACCGGGGCGCCGCCTGAGGGGTTAAGGAATCCGCTTCTCGCGGCTG
>JAUWLN010000118.1 GCA_030613665.1 Dehalococcoidia bacterium | reverse complement strand
CGCCGCGTATGGGCGAAGCCACCAGCCCGCGCAGTCGCAGTTTTTCCGTAACCGCCCAACTGATGAAGCGCCCCAAAACCCTGGCGTGCCGCTGCGGGTCTTTGATTATACCCCCTTTTCCCACCTCCGCCCGCTTGGCCTCGAACTGTGGCTTAATCAATACCAGCAGAGTGCCGCCGTCTTTGAGCAATCTTATAGCGGAAGGTATGACCCTGGTCACCGAGATAAAGGAAAGGTCAAGGGTCGCCAGGTCGATCTTTTCCGGCAGGGATACGGGATAGCGCGCGTTGGTCCGCTCCATGACCACCACCCGTTTATCCTGTCTCAATCTATAGTCGAGCTGTCCATAGCCCACATCTATGGCGTAGACTTTTTTCGCCCCCCGTTGGAGAAGGCAATCTGTAAAGCCACCGGTGGAAGCCCCGATGTCTGCCACCACCATTTCCGAGACATCCACCTGAAAAACATCCAGCGCATGCGCCAGTTTGATGCCGCCCCTGCCAACGTAGGGCGACGGCGCTCTTACCGTGATTTCAGTGCTTTCTTCAATGAGGGTTCCGGACTTGATAACGGGATTCCCCCCGGCCAGCACCTCGCCGGCCATGATAAGCGCCTGGGCTTTGGCACGGCTTTCTGCCAGCCCCCGCTCCACCATCAGCGTATCAATGCGCTTTTTGGCCACGCTTAGAGTTTAACACAATAAACTATCTGTTTTCAGTGACTAAAGTAACAAAAAAGAGGGCCTTCGCCCTCTGTAAATATTTATTCGTAGATTACTTTACTTCTTTTTCTTCAGCCGTTTCGCCCTGGCTTTGGCCCTTTTCTTCGCCAGCTTGGCCTTCTGTTTTGCCGCCTCAAGCTGGACTGCCTCAGGGGCAGGCGGTGATGCGGTTGCTGTGGTCTCCTGTTCTTTCTTTCTATGGACGCGCTTAATTATCATCATGGCCAGGTAACGGCCAAAGTAACCGACAAACCCCGCCGCCAGCACTATCCCTACCCACTTTAGTATATCTAAAAAGTCCATATGGGAGTATTATAGCAGATTATTTTCAAGCTGGATGTACCTGTAGCAAGAGCCCAAAAAACCGGATTGACAACCAGTGAACAGGAGCATAAGATTAGTGTCAATACAAAGGAGATTACAGGTTAAAGAAAGAGGTCGAGCAATGTCAGCAAAAAAGCTCAGAAGATACATCGCACTGGTAGTGATAATGAGTGTGCTCACATTTGCCAGCGGGTGTGGTTACGGATTTGGCCCCACCGTAACCGGCTCTGGTAAACCGGCCGCCTGGGATTTTGATTACCGCAATTTCACCAAGATAGAAGCCGGCTATGCGTTTGATGTTGAAATTGTCAAAGCGGATTCTTATATGGTACGCATCACAATCGACGATAACCTGTACGAGTATCTTGACATCAGCAAGCAAGGGGACACGCTGTATCTGAGACTGAAACCGAACTACAACTATACCAACGTAAACCAAAAAGCAACCATCAATTTGCCGGACCTGGAAAAGCTGGGGCTATCCGGCGCCTCACAGGCAGATATTAGCAGTGGATTCAGTTCCTCTCACGCAGTGGATTTTGAGTTGTCAGGAGCGAGCAAGGTGGATATCGGCAGCATGAAGGCCGGAAATACCAATTTTGGACTCTCGGGCGCAAGCAAAGCCTCCGGCAGCATTGAGATGGGTAACGGTAGATTCGACCTGTCGGGAGCCAGTTCCCTGAAACTGGAAGGCTCGGCCAATAACATCGATATCCAGGCATCTGGAGCCAGCCATGTGGAATTGGCCGATTTCTCTGTTGTGGATGCAGACATAAATCTCAGCGGTGCCAGTGACGCCACCGTTAATGCCAGCGGCAGGCTGGATGGAGATTTGAGCGGTGCCCTCCAAGCTCAATTATATAGGCAATCCCACACTGGCAGCGTCAGCACCAGCGGGGGTTCCACGATAAGTCAGAAATAGTCTTCGAGTTCGCTTTATTTACCCGGCTTCTCCAGGCCAATTCGCTCATAAAATCTCTCCGGTATCAGTTCCGGCTTTTTATAGAAATAAAGTCGGCATGGAGCATCCGGGTCGGGGTTATATTCGGCCAGTCTGGTGGGAGAGCCGGTTGCTTTCATGGGCATAAGCTCCGACCAGTAACAGCAATGCACGCAGTAGTACGGAACGCCCTTCATATTCCAGGACCACGGATACGCTTTTTTCGTCTTTCCAAGGTTGAAAGGCGGCCCCGTCCTTGGTGAAGTCTTATCCAGTTCTCCCGTCCTTCTCATCCTGCCGCCGCTGCCACAGGGGTCGCATTTAATCACATATCTGTCCGCCTCTTCCCACACTTTTATGGTGCCCGTTTCTCCCGGCCCGGAGCGGTGCGCCCTCATCTGCTCGGTGTACCACTGCACCCGTTGTTTCACCGTTTCCAGGCCCTTGAGCTGGTCGAAGAATGCCAGCGAAATCTTTTCGTTGGTATATTCGAGCACTTCAGGGAGCTTCTCCTCGCCGCAGTTGTCACTTATCCAGGTAAGAAAGGCATAAGACCAGTCACAGTAGACATCATGGATTCCCTTCACTTCATTTTGAACATAATCAACCAGTTCCAATGCCGTTTCTTTATCTCCGGCTTTGACGGCATCCCGCAGCCTATCATAGGTGCTGATACCCAGCTCTTCCATCGGCTCATCCACACGCATCAGTCTTCCCAGCGGTGCAGTGGTCAGTTTTAACACGGCCTGCCTCCTTTATCTGTATATTTCATCTCGCCAGATAATGCCCTTATTATAGCAATATTCTGGTTTCTCTATATAACAATTGCTTCTTTGGTGGCTCAATGATAAAATCTCCCTGTCTTCGGAAAATAATTCACGCCTGAAGGAGCAACCGGAATGAAATTGGAAGGGAAAAAAGCCGTTGTTACCGGCGGCGGCACCGGCATCGGGAAAACCATCGCTCTGGAATTTGCCAGCGCCGGAGCTGACATCGCCATCTGCAGTCGCACTGTCGAAAACATCGAGCAGGTGCGCGACGAGATAATAGCTATGGGAAGAGAATCCCTGGCGGTAGCAATGGACGTGCGCGTCAAGGAACAGGTGGATAAGATGGTACAGAAAGTAATTGACGAATTTGGACGTGTTGACATCCTTGTGAATAACGCCGGCATAAACCGCCCCACACCGATACTTGATTTAACCGAAGATACCTGGAACCTCATACTTGATACCAACCTCAAAGGCCTCTTCTTCTGTACCCAGGCCGTAGCCAAGCATATGGTAAAGCAAAGGTCAGGGAAAATTATAAATATATCTTCGACAGCCTCATTAGGGGGCAATGACCCGGGGCAGGCAGCCTATGCCGCTTCAAAAACCGGCGTGAATGCGTTTACCAAGGCGTGCGCCCGCGAGTTCGGTCCCTACGGAATAAATGTCAATGCCATAGCTCCCGGCCGAATTCTGACCCCGCTGATTTACGCCAGCCGGACACCGGAACAGGTGAAAAGATTAATCGAAGTAGGTATAAGCGCTTCCGTCCTGGGCCGGCTGGGCACTACGGAAGAGATAGCCCACCTGGCGCTGTTCCTGGCCTCAGCCGATGCCGACTTCATCACGGCGGAAATCATTGCCTGTAACGGCGGCAGGACCAATCTGATGGCATAAGCTTGATAAAGCAAAGTCAACCAGTTAATGGTTCAGTGTGGACAGTGGACAGGGTTCAACACTTTACTGCTTTTACGGCTTCAGCAGAACCGCGATATTCTGTCCGCTCCGTATTGAATCAAACCCTCTCTGGGCATCTTCTAACGGCATAATCTCGGAGATCAGTGGCCTGACATCTACTGACTTATTTTCCATCAGGTTCAGCGCCGTTTTCACCGGGCCGCTGATGTGCCCCCTCAGGGTTAATTGTTTTTCCGTCCAGAGCCTGGGGTCTGCCTGCATCGGGTTTATGAACCCCGTCAGCGCTATCGTGCCACCCAGCCTGACCATCTGGGCCGCCTGGTTCAGGACTTTTCCTTCGCGTACACAGATAAGCACCGCGTCCGGGCCGGCGTCGGTAAGCTTAATGACTTCAGAGACAATATCAACTTCGGCAGCGTTGAGCGCGGCATCAGCGCCCATTTCCAGTGCCTTATCCAGTCGCGATTTAACCATATCGACAACAATAATTGGAGCTACGCCGTTGGCTCCGGCACACAGCATTGCCCCCAGGCCAATTTTACCGGACCCGATGATAACCGCTGATTTCCCCAACCCCAGGTCAGCAGCCATGACCGAGCCTATGCCCGTTGCCAGCGGCTCCGCCAGGCAGGCCTCCTCTGGAGATACGTTTTCTGGAACCGGTTCCGCCATGCTGGCATTTTTAACAAAATATTCGGCCATGGCGCCACCTCTCAGCCCGTAGCTCTGTCCGCCGAAGACAGAGCCTCTAGAAGCACCGCCGATGCAGAGATGATACATAGAACGACGACAAAAATAGCACACCCCGCACGACCGCTTTGTGGGGCAGTATGCTGCTCTATCCCCAACCGACCACCCGCTGACCCCTTCTCCTACAGCGGCAACCTCTGCCGTCCATTCGTGTCCCAGTATCACCCCGGTATGCGCTCCAAAACTGGCAAGGTCATCAAGAGTTCCGTCCAGATACTCTATGTCCGACCCGCAGATAGAGCAGTAAATGGTCTTGAGCAGGAGAGTGCCCGGCTGCACATCTGGCTCTGGCATTTCCTGGATTTCAACTCTTTTTGTATCTTTGCGGATAACAACTGCTTTCATGATACTTTAAGGTATAACTGCACTAATCAACTTTACGCGGTCGTCCCCGTTTTTTCCAGCCGATTGCTGTCAACAGGTAGCCGGCTGCTATATCTTCCCAGCCGGCGGAGCTTATGGGGCGGTCTGGATTAAACAAATAACGGCTCCGTCTTCCCTCACGTTTCTTGGTTATATATTCTTCCTCAAGCAGGTCCCCGATGATATTATGCGTCGCTCTTTCTGATATTCCGATGATATCCGATAGTTCTCGCGCCGTAATGCGAGGTTGCCGCGCAATGTGACTCAGCACTAAAGCATGGTTTGTCAAAAATCTGAATTTCTGCATTTTCTATCTCACCTGGCTTTCAACTCTGGATAAATACACACAAAACAATGCAATGTCCTTTATAACATATAATTATCAACTTTGCAAGCCATAAATGTTAATAATTCATTACACTGCATATTTATAATATGATTTACTATATTTTATATCTAAAATATAGATATTTATTAACTATTACTTAAGCACTACTTGAGGTGGACCCCATCATTAGGACAGGATAAGGGCACTATTAAGGTTGGGTCCCGCTATCCTCAAGGGATCTGGT
>JAUWLN010000127.1 GCA_030613665.1 Dehalococcoidia bacterium | reverse complement strand
GGCTCTTCCAGATACAGGGGGGCGAAATCGTCCCGGTAACCGACTGGATTGAAGCCCCCGTGGTTAAATACGAGGAATTCGACTGGTTCGGTCAGTAGTTAGAGTAGACAGGTGGGGGCGTCGCCATGGCGACGCTCCCTCAAAGGAATAGCTCCCTATGCTCAAGCTGAACAATATTGAGGTTACCTACCTCAATGTGATAAGAGTGCTTCATGGGGTTTCCCTGGGAGTGGAGGATGGTGCCATCGTTACCCTGCTTGGCGCCAACGGCGCCGGTAAAAGTACCACTCTCAAGGCGATCTCCGGGCTGCTCCACGTCGAGGAGGGCGAGGTAACCGACGGCAGCATCCTCTGGAACGATGACCGGATAGACCGGAAAGGCGCCGAAGAGATAGGTAAACTGGGCATCATCCAGGCGCTTGAGGGGCGCCGTGTCTTTGGTCACCTGACCGCGGAGGAAAATCTGACGGTTGGTGCCTTTCAGCGCCGCGACCGCTCTGCCGTGAAAAGTGACCTTGAGATGGTCTATCATTACTTCCCCCGGCTCAGGGACCTGCGGCGCAATACCGCCGGCTATCTCTCCGGGGGAGAGCAACAGATGCTGGTCATAGGCCGGGCCATGATGGCCGCCCCCAAGCTAATGATGCTGGACGAACCGTCGCTCGGTCTGGCACCACTCCTCGTAGAAGAGATTTACGACATTATCAACCGTTTCAATATGGAGCAGAAAACATCGGTGCTGCTCGTCGAGCAGAATGTTAGGATAGCGCTCAGTATCGCCCATTACGGCTACGTCATGGAAAACGGCCGCATCGTCCTCGACGGGTCGGCCGATTTCCTCAAGAACAACGAAGACATAAAGGAATTCTACATGGGGCTTTCCGCCATGGGAGCGAAGAAGAGCTACCGCGAGGTAAAGCACTACAAGAGGCGCAAGCGATGGCTGTGAAGAATAGACCTGACGAATTCTTCGATGACCTTGAAACGATGTCACCGGAGGCGCGAGAGAAATACCATAATGAGAAACTCGCGCAGACAGTAGCCCACGCCTACCGCCACGCCCCGGCCGTGAAAGAACTGTTCGACCGAACCGGCATAAGCCCGGCACAGATTCAGACGGCAAAGGACATGGAAAAGCTTCCCATCACCAGAAAAACCGACCTCATCGAGCGACAGAAAGCTCATCCGCCGTACGGCGGCTTCTCCACCATATCCGCGGAGGAGGTTGACCGTGTCTTTACTTCCCCCGGTCCCGTCTATGAGCCAATCCAGCATGAAGGCATCCAGTGGTTTGCCAAGTCTTTCTGGGCCGCCGGCTTCAGGAAGGGAGACATAGTGGTGAATACTTTCACCTACCACCTGTCCCCCGCTGGCATTCTGTTCCATGAAGCCATCCGGGATTGCGGCGCTACCGCCATACCTACGGGCACCGGCAACACCGATATTCAGGTCCAGATCATGCACCATCTGCAAGCCACCGGCTTCGTCGGTACGCCGAGCTTTCTGATGACCGTGCTTCAGCGGGCGGAGGAAATGGGGTATGACATTAAAAAAGACTTTGACCTGAAACGCGCCTGGTTCACCGGCGAGATGCTGGCGCCGTCACTGCGGAAAACGTTTGAGCAGGACTATAAAATAGACACCTATCAGGCCTATGCCGTCACCGAGAGCGGAGGCGCCCTCGCCTACGAGTGCCATGAGAAATCGGGGATGCACCTCATGGATGAGTATTTCATTGAAATCGCCGACCCGGAGACGGGCAAACAGCTCGGGCCGGGGGAAATCGGCGAAATCGTGGCAACGCCGCTGCACAATCGAAACTGGGGCCTTATCCGCTTCGGCACCGGCGACCTCTCTTCATACACCGCTGAGCCGTGCCCCTGCGGTCGTACCGCCAGTCGCCTGGCCGGCATTCTTGGCCGTGCCGGTGACGCGGTGAAGGTGAGAGGCATGTTTGTGGTTGCCCGCCAGGCGGAGCAGGTCTGTCTCGGATTCGGGCCGGTGGCCCGTTTCCAAATCGCGGTGACCCGCCGCGGGCAGCGCGATGAGATGAACCTCAAGGTTGAACTCAAACATGAGATGAACAGCGAGGCAAAACAGAAGCTATCTGATGAACTAAGTCAGAAATTTCAAAACATCTGCCGGATAAAACCGGACAGAATTGACTTTTTACCCCAGGGAACGATATCCGAAGAACAGCCGAAAATCATTGATGAACGGACCTGGGAGTGAATCCGCTCACGGGTCAGCGTTTTTCCTTGCCAAGATAAGCCGCGATAACCTGGGGATTGGTCCTTATCTCGTCAGGAGTGCCTTCCGCAATTTTCTGCCCGAAATCAAGCACCACGATTCTGTCTGCCAGGTCCATCACCACCCCCATATCATGCTCCACAAGAACGATGCAGTTCACGCCATCACTGAGAACCGGTGAACCGGCGTACGTCTCCCCCTGCCCCTCGAAAATGTCAATGATAAACCGAGCGATATCCTCTTTCTCCTCCAGGTTCATGCCGGCCATTGGCTCATCAAGCAGCAGCACTCTGGGTTCTATGGCCAGAGCCCGCCCCAGTTCCACGCGCTTGCGCATACCGTAGGACAGCATGCCCACGGTCTTTTTTCGTATCGGCTCAATTTCCAGGAAATCGATGATGTCCTCCACGGTCTTGCGGTGCCTGATTTCCTCGCTATGCGCCGGACCGAAATACAGTGCGCTGCTGAGGAAGTTTTGCTTCATCAGGACGTGTCGTGCCGCCATGATATTGTCCAGGGTGCTCAAACCGGTATAAAGCTCGATGTTCTGAAAGGTGCGTGCCAGACCCAGCTTTGCCGCCCGGTCCGGTCGGATGCGGGTTATTCGCCGCCCCTCAAAGTATATCTCACCTTTCTGCGGCTTGTAGAAGCCATTGATGCAGTTCAACAGGCAGGTCTTGCCGGCACCGTTCGGGCCGATTATGGCGAGAATTTCATTCTCACGTATATCAAGACTCACATCTATCAGAGCTTTGACACCGCCAAAGGATAGAGAAAGATTATCAATTCGTACCTTGACGTTATTTTCGCTGCTTTCCTGAGCCATTTTTTATACAGAATCCGCTGGGTCCGTTTTATTTGCCTCTTCGGCGAGCAACCGGTCACGGTAATCGGTAACGCGGCGACATTCGGGGCCGATACATTCCAGCTGCCTTTGCAGTTGCCTGTTTTTCTGCCTCATTAACCCGGCAGTGTCTTTGTCCGGCTTATCGTACTTGGCAAAGCCTACACATCGCACCGAGCCGTCTCTCTGGACGATGACGGTTACTTCATCATCAACATCATCGCAGTATATTGTCGTTGCGGTTATCTGCCAGTCTACCATAGCTGTATCGCTTTCCGCCCGAAGGCTGCTATTAATATTACTATTAACCAATCTCAAATTTCAAACCGCCCTCTTTTTACGTTCATTTCCATCAGCCCTTGACAGACTTTCAGCACGTCCCTACAATACGGACAAACAGAAAGGAGGTTTAACTTCTGGCGACATGCAAGCATGAACACACCCATATCACCACCCCAGAACCCGATAAAATAATCGAGTTCTATACCGGGGTGATGGGCGCGAAAATCATCAAAGAGCAGCAGATGCCCTTCGGGCGGTTGGTCGATGTAGACCTCGGTGGCATACCGGTCAGGATTTCCGGCGCTACCGGCGCAGATAAGGACTGGAAGGGGCTCCGCCACGGCCTGCACCACATCGGGCTGGAAGTGGACAATATGGATGAATTTCTCGCCAAGATGAGGGCCAACAGCGTCGAAATCGTCACCGAGCCATTTCAGGCCAATCCAAGCATGAGGGCAGCCTTTATCAAATGCCCGGACGGCGTGCTTTACGAGATAATTGAAAAAAGCGGCGGCTAACCCGGCGGGAGTCCTGATTTACGGCGCCCGCCCGTGCCGGGCAAGAGATGCCGCCACTTCAATGGCGGAGCGCAGGTTATTGGGGTCGGCAGTGCCTTTCCCCGCTTTCCCGTAAGCCGGCCCGTGGCTGGGCGTGGTGATAACCACCGGTGCCCGACCGAAGATTACCACAATCTCGCCGAAACCGGCCATCTTGAGGGCGATGTTCGCCTGGTCATGGTACATGTTGACCACACCATCGTACTGTCCTTTGAAAGCGCGCACGTAGACGGTATCGGCGGGAATCGGGCCGTAGACGTCAATGCCCTTCTCTTTGGCCTTTTCTACGGCCGGGGCAATGTGGTCAATCTCTTCCCTGCCCACCATGCCGCTTTCGCCGGCATGCGGGTTGAGCGCCGCCACGGCAATGCGCGGCGCCTTCACGCCATACATGAAAAGGGCTTCCTGCAGAACCTGAATCGCCTCGAGGATATTTCCCCTGGTGATGAATTCCGGTATCTCAGCCAGCGGCACGTGTTCGGCGATGGTGATGCGAAAGATGTTGCCGATTTTGGCCACCGATTTCATCAAAGGCGCCTCCAGCTGCTCCCGCATCATCTCCGTCTCGTCATTGTATTTCTTCTTTCCCAGATAAAGGGTCTCCTTGACGAGGGGCCCGAAAACCACTCCATCCACCCTGCCTTCTTTGGCCCATTTTGCCGATTGTATCAGTGCTTCGGCGGCCATCCGCCCGGCCTCGGGATGAGGGCGGGCCAGCGCCAGCAGCTCGCCGCCTCCCTGGGCCAAATCCAGCGCCATAACGGGAGCATCGCTCGCTGCCGCTTCGTCAATATTGCTAAAAATCGGCAGGTCAAACTT
>JAUWLN010000075.1 GCA_030613665.1 Dehalococcoidia bacterium | reverse complement strand
GGAGGTGGCGAGGTGGTTACGAACCTGGTGCTGGCTATGCCGGGCGGCAGGTGGGGAGCCTTTGGCGTCATCATGTTTATCATCTTCATCCTGGGGATGTTTATCGACTGGATGGGCATCCTGTTTGTTATGGTTCCTATCGTAACCCCCATTGGCGCTGTCCTGGGCTTCGACCCGATCTGGTTTGCCTTGATGGTCTGCGTTAACCTTCAAATGTCATTTATGACACCTCCCTTCGCCTATGCCATCTTCTTTCTAAAAGGAATAACCAAACCAGAATGGGGAGTAACCACCGGGCATATTATCCGCGGAGTCCTTCCTTTCGTTGCGCTTATCGTTATCGCGCTCGTTTTATGCGCCGTATTCCCCCAAATAATCCTCTGGCTACCAGGTATAATGATAAAGTAGCGATCAACATTGTCGCTTAGAAGTAAAAGTCACTGAAGAAAGGGGCAAATCATGAGCAGTAAAGAGATCACGCAAGGATTAGTTAAGTACTTTAAATCAGACCAGTGGCAAGAGCTAATGCACATGCTTACGCAGCAAGAGGAGGAGATATACCATATTCACATGTACTGGGAGAACAGGATTGAAGCACAGTCTCTGATACGTTTGATGGAGAGTTATTTTGCCAAGAAGGGGATGTCACTGGATCGAAAAATTGACTTGACATCACCCAAACCAGGCGTGGCTGGTCTGCACAGCATTCACCCTCATGACCCGGCAAGGAATCTGTATATTCCAGCCGTTGATATGTACTGGAGATATAATCCCAATGTAGTTATGGAAGCGGCAGCCCCGGACAAAGGTGAAAGCGGTAAGAACCTCATCGGCTGGGGCAAGAACTACATGGACAATTATTACAAACAATTTGATTTCAAATGTGTTGGCCCCAAGGAAGAGCGGGAGATAAAGAGATATTTTGAGTCAGCACACTGGAAAAAAACCGTCCGACTGATTGAATCAGGCCTCTACACTCATGTTCACGCCAACCTGGAGATAAACTTTGACCCCTGGATTTTGAAGACACTGGCCATTGATGAACTGACGAAAATAGGCTGGAAGATGGACCATGTCATCCCGTGCGTGTACATTGCGGTGAATAACGAGTACACAGGGAAAATAGTATTCCTGACGGCATACCCGGAGGAAGTATGGGATTTTGGCTGGTACTACAACCCGGATGTGGTAATCAGGCCAGCCACATTCGTATTCTCTGGATACTTGCCGGAAGATGGGGACATCAGATATGATGTCTGGACTAAAAAGTATTTATATGAACTTTTGGCCAGAGACAAGTATGAGCCTTTGACCGATGCCCAGATAGAGGATATCATAGAGCAGGTATAAAGCAGAGCAATAACTTTAAAGGAGGTTTCAATGACAAGTAAAGGTACTACCAGAGACATTGCCGAATTTGCTATTAAGACCAGCTATGATGACTTTGATGAGAAGTTACGGCAACGCATCAAAGAGATTCTGCTCGACAGCGTTGGCATGACCCTGCCGGGAGCTTTTATGGCCCAGGGTGTAGCCGCCATAAACTACATCAAAGAGCAAAGAGCTCCGGAGGAGGCTGGAGTCTGGGGTGCTGGCTTCCGCACCTCGGCGGAATGGGCTGCCGCAGCTAACGGCTGCTCTTCCCACACTACAGAGCTTGAAGATGATACTTACCCTGATGGAACCTATCAGGTAGGTATTTTCCCCGGTATTTTTGCTCTTGGAGAAAAGCTGCACATTTCCGGAAAGCAAGCCATGGAAGGGTTTGTCATTGCCTTTGATATCGCCGGCAAGCTAGGACTGGCCTCTCTTGAGGCGATAACTCGGGGATTCTGTGGCCCTGGTCTCCACTCCACCATAGGGGTGGCTGCCAGCGCTGCCAAGATGCTGAAGCTTGATGTGGACACCACAGTACACGCCGTTAGTATCGCCGCGTCTCAAGCCTCCGGGCTGGTAAAACAGACCGGCTCCGGGATACATCTCTACGAGGCCGGAAAGTCCTCCAAAGACGGCATAAGCTCGGCCATGCTGGCCAAACATGGTCTTACCGGGCTACCGAATATCATTGAGATGCCGATGGGGTATCTGGATTCTATAGCCGGAGTGACTGACCCGGACCTCAAGCTGGGAGTGGGCGGATTCCACTCGGTAAACATTGGTATTAAGAGATACCCCTGTTGCTTCATGCAGCAGCAGGTCATGTTTGGCTTCCAGGAACTGATTACCGAGAACAATATCTCGGCTGACGACGTGGAAAGCATCGAGGTAGATGTCCAGCCCGGCTTCATGATACCGGTACGCTTTCAAAATCCGGAAAATGAAGACCAGTCCAGGTTCAGCCTGCCGCACAGCCTTGCCGTCCTGCTGCTGGACAAGGGCAAGAAGGTATTTCTGGACAGCTACAGCGAGGCAAAGGTTCACGACCCCAAGGTAAAGGCTTTGCGGGATAAGGTGAAGATGATTGTTCATCCGGAATGGATGCTACCCGGCATATCCGGACATGATAACCCGGTAAAAATCCGATTGAAGGATGGCAGGGAGTTCTCGAAGGTATGTACCAGCGCCGATGTCTCCATGATTCTCGATGTCAATGAGGTGCTGGAGAAGTACATGGACTGCGCGCTGCGGGTGGTTTCCAAGAGCCGAGCGGATGAGATAGCCGATCTGGTATTAAATCTGGAAAAGGTAGACGACATAGGAAAGATAAGCGAATTGGCCACTTATCCTGACAAGTAGGATTGCCGGGGCAGGTATATCGAATACTAATAAGGACAAAAGGGGGGGGGTTGCCCCCCCCTGCTCCATTAAAAGGAGGATAAAACTCGTTATGAAGCTTAATAATCGAGTGGCGTTAATTACCGGTTCTTCTCGTGGCATTGGCCAAGCTACGGCGCTTGCCTTCGCCAGAGAAGGGGCAGATTTGATAGTAAATTACCGCAGCCAGTCTGAGAGGGCAGAAGAGACGGTTAACCAAATCAAGCAAATGGGTAGAAAAGCCATCGCTATAAAGGCTGACATGGCTGATGGTGACGCCGTTGACAAAATGGTTGAGACAGCGATAGGTGAGTTTGGCAAGATTGATATCTTGATGAATAATGCCGGTGCCATACGCAGGGCAGAATTTCTTGAGATCTCCCCAGAGGACTGGAGTATCCAGATACGTACCAACTTGGATGGGACGTTTAGGTGCACACAGGCAGTGGCTAAATACATGGCCGACAGAAAGTATGGCAAGATTATCAACATAGCTTCCATGATGGGCCTGGGAGTCAATATCCCCCGCATCGCCGGCTATTCCGTGTCCAAAGGAGCCATCATCACCTTTACCAAAGCAGTGGCTCTGGAACTGGGCAAATACGGGATAAACGTAAATTGCATTGCCCCCGGAGTAATCCTTACCGAATTCACTCATGAAGGCAGAACCGAAAAAGAAGTTCAGGAACTTGTCGAGAAACAGAAACGAACCTCTATAATGGGTGCAATTGGCAAGCCGGAAGACATTGCCAACACCGCAGTGTTCCTTGCCTCTGACGAGTCAGCCTTCATAACCGGTCAAGTTATAGTGGTGGACGGTGGCTATATCTCCTTTATGAGTCACTCCGCCTAGAGGCAGTTGGCAGGTAATTTAATAATTCCAGAAAAATGACTTACGCTGCTTTGTGCAGATCCATAATTGGTGTAGTATGAGATGATGGCTGTCTGAGAATGTAGTCCAGTAAAGGAGATAAAGATGCGAGTACAAGGAAAGGTGGCGCTGGTTGCCGGTGCAGGAATGATGGGACCTCCGGGAGGTAAACTTGGCAACGGACGAGCCGCAGCCGTACTTCTGGCAAAAGAAGGGGCACGCGTCGTTGCCGCCGATAAATCCCGGGAGGCCGCTGAGGCAACGGTCGCCGTGATTAAGGGAAACGGTGGTGAGGCCGTTGCCATTCAGGGTGACGTGTCAAAAGAAACGGATGCCAGGAGAATGGTCGAGGCTACCCTCGAGCACTACGGAAAATTAGATATCTTAGACAATAATGTGGGCATTTTCCTCTCAAGAGATATTATCGATATGAGTGAGGAAGAATGGGACCACATAATGGCAGTGAACGTGAAAGGAATCTTCCTCATGTCCAAACATGCCATCAAGGTGATGATGAACAGTGGCGGAGGCACCATTGTCAACATATCGACTATTTGGGCACAACAGCCCAGCCCGGGGGCAGCTGCCTATAACACCTCGAAAGCCGCGGTCATGGCGCTTACCAAGTGCATGGCAGTGGAATACGCTCCCTATGGCATCCGAGTGAATTGCGTTGTGCCAGCTGTTATCGATACGCCATTGTTCGACAGTGTCGTGACACCGGAAGGCAAAGAGAAACGACTGGAAAGAATTCCTCTTAAGCGTTTTGGTCTAGCTGAAGAAGTGGCACAAGCAGTGCTCTTCTTCGCTTCAGATGAGTCAGCCTATACCACCGGAGAAACACTATTAGTAGACGGTGGGATGATGGCAGGCTACCCTAGGTTTTTCTGAGAGCGAAATAGTGACATTAAATAGTAAACTCGAATCACGAAAAAGGAGGTATAACCTGCCGTTAGAAGGATTAGAAGCTTAAAGTTGCCATTATAACTGGCAGCGCTGGTGGAATTGGTGGGACAGCAGTTAGGAAGCTTGCCAAGGAAGGTTGCAAAGTAATAGCTACCGATATCCTTGTCGATAAACTTGATAGCTTCGTTGCAGAGCTCAAGAATTCCAGGACTGAAGCAATAGCGATTAAGGCTGATATGATATACTTAAACGAGGCGGAAAAAGTAGCCAAGGCGGCTATTAAAAAGTTTGACCAGATAAACATCTTGGCCAATGGGGCGGGAGGTACCATCGGAGCAGAGATTGGTCCGTTTGCCAATTCGAGAAAAGAGGTCTGGTACAGGATAATCGATGTGAACTTGTATGCTGCCATTGATTGCACTCGGGCGGTGATCAACAAATCATAATATGGAGGTATTAATAAAATGAATGTGAAAGGCTGGGTTGCCATAGTAACCGGAGGTGCCAGCGGCATCGGGCGTGAGACCGCTTCACGATTGGCCAGGGAAGGCGCCAAAGTTGCCATAGTTGATTTAAATATTGATGGCGCTAATAAAGTCGCCGAAGAAATCAGAGCTCTAGGAGGAGAAGCGCTGGCCCTGAGGACAGATATAACCAATCTTGATGAGGCCCACAAGATGGCCAAGGCCGTGCTGGATAAGTTCGGCCAGGTAGACATATTAGCTAATATCGCCGGTGGAGCTTTCCCCAGCAAGATGGGGTCCTTTGCCCAGTCAAATAGGGAGACATGGGATCTGAATATAAATCTCAATCTATTCGGAACATTCAATTGCACACGAGCCGTAGTCAACCATATGATGGAGAGGAAAAAAGGCAAGATTATAAACATCGCCTCCGTCGCTGGAATAGTGGGGCAGGCCACCACGGCTGATTATGCTGCGGCCAAAGGTGGGATTATCGCTTTCACCAAGTCAATGGCCAAGGAGCTGGCACCATACGGGATAAATGTAAACTGCGTTTCTCCAGCCATGACCGGAACCGAGCGTGTCCGTAGCATGCCCAAAGATTTCTTGCAGAAGCAAATCGATTATATTCATCTACACCGGTATGGCGAACCTGAGGAAATAGCCAATGTTGTAGTTTTTCTAGCTTCGGATGAAGCTAGTTTCGTAACGGGAGCTAACTACGTTGCAGACGGTGGAATAACTCTATCCTATTAATTACTGTTCAAAATAATCTCGAACCGGGAGTGGATGGATAAAAAGGTGAAAGAATCTGCCCGCAGGCTAGACGAAAATGGTTGGTTTGGTAAACCTGCCGCATGGTGGTATGTGAATAAAGACGATACCATAGCCTACGCTAAAGCATTGACCGCTTTATCCAAAATAGCTTACGACTGCGTAGGAAGACCGCAGGCAATATTTGCAGATTTTACGAAATGACGCCTCGTGCAATGGAATGACTGTAATTACCCTTTTTCCATCTTGAGCTAATGCTATAACTGGACCACTTGCCGGATGGCTGGTCAGTTATTTAGAAATTCATAACCAAATGAGTTAAGATAATATCAAATTTAAGTGTTTAAGGAGGTTTATTTTTAATGCGGATAGATATAGTAAACGGCAGCGTGGTGACGGGCGACGGCAAATCTCTGCTGGAAAATACTTCGGTTATTACCCAGGATACTCTAATTGCAGACGTCCCTCCGGTACCCTATGTACCCTATAATGCCCCCGCTGACCGGGTTATCAACGCCAATGGTGGCTACATCATTCCCGGAATAATCAACATCCATGCTCACGGAGTTACCTTTGGGCCCTTCTTCCCCTATGCTTGGGAAAAAATGCCCCAGGAACGGGTTCTGTCTAACCTAAACAACCATCTCCTGCAGGGAACAACCACCATATTAAGCACCGATGGTTTCACACTGCCTTCTGAAGTTGATGCGGTAAACAAAATCCACCCGGTAAATGTGAAGGAGTGCACCGACCATACTCCCATGAGCGTTAAGGCTGCGGAGCTTATCGCTGGTGAAGGTCTTTCCGAGTGGCATAGAAGCTATACGGCGGAGGAGGCGGTTTCTGCTGGCGCCGTTGCTTTAGGGGAAGTAGGTTCTCCGGGTACGGCTTATGGCACCGCAGAGAAGGGGAGAAAAATTGGGCGGTTTGTGCCGGCGCAGCACGCCCTGGCCCTGGACCAAGCGGTTATTAATGGGAATGACGCCGATATAAGCAGGGCGCTTGCCGAAGCCGGGCTGGAGAAGATGACGATAGCTGAAGCCAGGAAACTGGTCGAGGAGACAAGTATTATTCCCGTGGCAGCCTGTTGCGATGCCATTAGAGAGAGCGCCAGATATGTTGAAAAACTGGGGGTGCCGGTTCTGGCACATGCCGAGCCCGGTATGAAAGAGGCGATTCTGGAGGTAGCCAAAAAAATAGGCCCGAAGCTGATTGCTCTCCACGTCAATCATGGTTTTACCATGGATGAGTCCCTCAAGCTGGCCCACGGGCTGAAAAATGCGGGCGGCATTGTTGAAATCGTTACCGCAGACCCGTTTGGCGCCAGGCAACTAAAGAAGAGTCCTGAAATCACATTCACCCTGCTCAAAGAAGGCCTGGCGGATGTGATTACCACCGATTTTATCGGTGGCTACCATGACCCTATCCTGCTGGTGCTGCAGAAGGCTGTTGAAGAAGTAATCCTGACAGTACCGCAGGCTATTTCGCTGGCAACCAGCGCTCCGGCAAAGATAGTCCCCGGGGTCGCTCCCAATCGAGGGCTGATTCAGGCTGGTAAGGTGGCTGACCTGTGCGTCGTTGATGGAAATGACATCTCAAAGGTGAGATACGTCATTATCGGCGGCAGAATCGTTGTTGAGGACGGGAGAATTGTCGTCGGAACAGGTTAGTATCGCGAGTTGCCGCTACAAATTAAGTTCTGGAGTCAGGATTGCGCGCAGGTATAGCTTTATTATAGCTGACCTGCTCCCTGAAGCAGACACTCGCGTTGATGCTTCAATTCAGGTTATTTATATTTCCCGTCCGATGTGAAACCCTTCGGCAATAGCATCGCGTATCGTTCTCGGCGCAACACAGTCCCCAGCGCAGTGAACCTCTGGAACCTTGCCTTTGATTTCTTCGTAAAGCTTATTGTCTGGAGTCGCTCCTGCCGCCAGAACAATGGTATCGGCTTCGATAGTTTTCTTCTCCCCGTCTTTAGTCGTGATTACAAGTCCGCTTGGGCTTGCTTCGTCGTATTTAATCCCGGTGAGCAGAGTGATACCTTTTTCAGAAAGCCTCGCCAGCAGGAAAGGCCTGAGACAGGGCCCGACCGTCGTTGCCATCTCCGGGCCTCTTCGCATAACGGTAATCTCTTTCCCTTTTTCCGCAAGGAACTCGGCCGTCTCGCAGCCCACCATCTCCCCGCCAATTATGATGACCCGGTTTCCCACCGCTACCGTGTCTTCCAGAACGTCTCCTGCCTGGACTACAGGAGCTCTGTCCAAACCTCTAATCTCTGGAATCAAGGGTCTTATGCCGGAAGCCAGGATAACTACTTCGGGTTTACATTCCTCAATCATGGCCGGCGTGGCTTCTTTGTTCAATGCAATGGCAACATTGAGCTTCTTCAACTGTCGCTCAAGATACTCGGGCAGCACCGTGATTCGGTCCTTATACGGGGGAATCGAAGCCTGGAATAATTGTCCTCCCAGCCGGGATTCCTTCTCCCAGAGCGTGACTTTGTGTCCCCTCAGGGCAGATACCCGGGCAGCTTCCAGACCCGCCGGGCCACCCCCCACGACGAGGACTCTTTTGGGACTCTTTGCCGGGACAATCTCGCATTCCTTTTCTTTGCCCAGCGCGGGGTTTACATGGCATCCGATGCCTGCGATGTCGGTAAGACCCAGTACATTGGAGAATACGTCATTGCGACAGCCGAAGCATTCTATGCAGGGGGTAATGTCCTCGAGTCTATCCTCGGCCACTTTATTGGGAAGCTCCGGG
>JAUWLN010000074.1 GCA_030613665.1 Dehalococcoidia bacterium | reverse complement strand
AGATAAAAGGTTTCCGAAAAGGGGGCAAAAGCGTGGCGACAATTTTTGAGCGAATAAAACCCATAGTTGTGGAGCAGCTTGGTGTGGAGGAAGAGAACGTAAAACTTACCGCGAGCTTCGTTGAAGACCTGGGGGCCGATTCTCTGGACCTGGTAGAGCTGATAATGTCACTGGAAGAAACATTCAGCACTCCAGAGAAGAAGATTGAGATACCGGATGAGGACGCGGAAAAGATAGTCACCATTCAGAACACGATTGATTACCTGAAGGACCTGGGAGTAGAAGACAATTAATTTTCCCGCTCCGTATCGTAAGTTGATAGAGTAGCTCGGCACGAAACCGTGCCGAGCTTTTATTAATATCCGGGTGCTATTTTTATGGCTCCTTATGATGGCACAACGATAAAAACTCATGGTGAACCCAAAATGCCGGATAGAGCCTGGCACGAATTGGGTATGATAATCCAGTACTTGACATACCAGAAGTGGGCTAGCATAATTATGCGGGAATTTGTTGGACTCCATCGTAACAGTATCAGGCCATGGTAACTCGACTCCCGACTTATTAGAGGGGGAAGCGGATAAATGAGCGCCATAGATGTAATCACTATGGGTGAATCGATGATTGCCTTCGAAGCGCAGGGTTGCGGTCCTTTGCGAGAAATAAATTCTTTCCAGAAATGGGTGGGTGGTGCCGAGGATAATTTCGCCATCGGGCTGGCCCGCCTCGGTTTTAAATGTGGCTGGTTTTCCCGGTTGGGTGATGATGAATTCGGGAAAGAAGTTTTCAGGACGATTAAAGGGGAAGGCATTGACGTCTCCAGAGTTATCTTTGACCCCGATGCTCAAACAGGCGTTTTTTTCGTTGAAAAACGTGTGTACGGTGAATTTAACTGTTACTTTTACCGGCAGTCATCTGCGGCAAGCCGGATATCCCCGGTTGATATTGACCCGGACTATATTAAGCAGGCTAAAATTGTCTACCTTACTGGAATCACTCCGATATTGAGCGAGTCTGCCTGTCAGGCAACGGAGAAGATGTTCCAGATTGCGATTGAAAATGGGCAAACAATCGTGTTTGACCCTAACTTGCGCTTGCGATTATGTGATATCACCACCGCTCGTTCCATTCTTATCCCGTTGATGCAAAAAAGTTCCTATGTTCTGCCTGGCGAGAATGAGCTAAAGCTGCTGATGGACTGTCAGGAATTATCGGCGGCAATAGACAAAGTCCGTGCCATGGGCATAAACAATCTGGTGGTCAAGACTGGAGACAAAGGCGCCGTTCTGGCATGTGGTGATGACAAGGCGATGAATATCGCCGGTTTTGCGGTGAGAAATCCAGTTAGCAGCATGGGGGCGGGGGACTGTTTTGGTGCCGGATTCGTTGCTGGTTTATTAGAGAAGCAACCTCTGGAGCAATGCGCTCGTTGGGGGAATGCTCTGGGTGCTTTTTGCCTGATGGCTTCAGGTCCCTACCAGGCTTTACCCGGCCCCCAGGAGCTACAGGCATTTTTAACTGGAGAAAGCAGCATCTCTCGCTGATGTAAAAAAACTAAGGAGGACTGGATATGGAAGCGTCTGATTTTAAAGGCATTATACCGCCGATGATGACCGCGTTCACCAAGGAAGGTGAGATTTACGAAGAGGGTACACGGAAGATAGTTGATTTTATCGTTCCTCATGCCCAGGGGTTATTCCCGTGCGGGACTTATGGTAGCGGGCCGATGATGTCAATCGCGGAACGCAAGAAAACGGCTGAAATCATTGTTGACCAGGCTAAAGGTCGAGTCCCGGTAATCGTTCATGTGGGAACAGCGGATACTAAAAACACCGTTGAATTGGCCCGCCATGCCGAAAGCATTGGAGCCAAGGCAGTAGGCGCCATTACCCCTTACTACAACAGCTACAGTGAAGACGATATTTTCGTCCACTTTCAGCAATTGATAAACGCGGTTGATATACCGGTTTTCCTGTATAATAACCCGAAGGCCTCGGGCAACTCAGTCTCCTCAAATCTCCTGGTCCGCCTTGCCAGGGAAGGGTTAGGGGGTGTTAAGGATAGCAGCTTTGATATTGTCAATTACTACCACACGCAGCTTGCGCTGAAAGAATTTCCCAAACTGAACTTGATTATCGGTACCGAAGCAATATTTGTGGCGGCCTTTGATGCCGGTGCCAAAGCGGCGGTTACCGGACTGGGGAATGTTTACCCCGACCTGATTCGGAAGCTGTATGAAGCGTATCTGGATGGCGCCAGGGAGAAATTAATGCAAATCCAGGAAGAGGTTCTGGCCGTGAGGCTGATTACCAAGTATGGGCCTACTGTGCCCACCTGCCACGCGATTCTGAAACTGCGCGGGATTGATGCCGGTTACCCTCGTTTGCCCTTCACGCCAGAGCCGCCGGAAACCGATAAACGGGTGAAGGACGCTTGACAGGGCCTGGGGTTACTATAGGTTTTTAGAAGCGAGCTGAAATACGAGTTTTCATCCCGGGAAAAGAATCCCGAGAGAGAGAGTTCCTGGAAACTATAAGAACCGCGCTCTCAGAGTAAACGGCTGCCTGCTTCAGCAGATATCATCTATGGCAAAGTCCAGCCCCAGTTCACTCAGCTTCTTCCGGGTTGGGTTGCCGGTCTTCAAATCCCAGCCTCGATAGGTGAAGTAATCATCCTTGAGTCGCTCGAGGGTCTCCTTGGGGATGTAGCTGCCCTGCATCGGTCCTTCCGGCACCGGCTCTTCCATAAACCGGGCGGGAAGCCGGTCATCCTCGCGGGTGAATCCCTCTCTGGCGGAGAAGCAGCGTATCATGTTCCATTCCCGTTCCGCAAGCTTCCTGGCTCCTTCATAGTCCAGTTCCCATCCCGTTACCGCGTTCAGGGCATTTATCATGCTTTCGCTGATTCTGAGCGGCCCCCAGACGGGTTCAGCCAGATGGCATACCAGCATGGAGTCGCCGAGGATAAGCCAGTGGTTGATTTCGGCGGCCAGAGCCCCTTTTCCCTCGAGCGTCTTGCGGTCGACCAGCCCGCTCTTCTCGGCGGTGGGTCGAATATCATGGTGGCTGCCGCCTCTTGGACCGGTAGCGTAGCCAACCGCGGCGGCGGGAAAGGGGCGGCAGGTATGACCCGGCCACTCCAGCCCCTTGTTCTGGATGGCGAACTGCTCGGTACCCCTGCCGACAATCTTCGAGGCATCTCTTGTGCCTTTAGCCAGTAATTCTCCCAATCCCTCCCGTTTGCCCATCTTTTCTATCATCTCGAGCATGCCGTCAGCGTTGCCGAATCGTAAATCAATGCCATCGGTGTCTTTTTTGGTGAAAATTCCTTTCTCGTAGCACTCCATAGCCCAGCCGATACACAGCCCCGTGGAGATGAGGTCGATTCCGTAGTAGTCGCAGAGCTCGTCCGCCTTGCAGAGCACCTCGATGTTGTCCACCTCGCAGATGGTGCCAAAGGCGTAAATCGTCTCGTAGTCGGCGCCGTTGATGATTGATTTATACGGACCTCTGGGTACCACGCTGTATTTGGTGCAGTTAATGGAGCAGGCGAAGCAGGCACGGTGGCCCTTGACCACCTGTTCCCTCATCGCCTCGCCGGTGATATTCTTCATCCCTTTGAAGGTCTCGGTCTGCCAGTTTCGGGTGGGCATGATGCCGCCTTCGTTCATGGCGGCAACATTACGCGGTGTACCGTAGCCGGAGAGACCCTGTACCCCCGGGTTGTTGGCAAAGAGCTCGTTAATTCTGACGGAGGTGTTATAGACGCGGAGCATGTTGGGCACCGTGACGCCCCCGGTGCCTCTGACGGCGATTGCCTTGAGGTTTTTCGAACCCATCACCGCCCCCATTCCGCCGCGACCGGCCGCTCGGATATCGCAGAGAATCATGGCGTAGGGTGCTTTTTCCTCACCGGCCAGCCCGATGGTGGCGATGTGTATCTCCTCATCGCCAATCTCACCACGCAGTATATCCTGCGCCGTGAACGGGTCTTTGCCCCAGAGGTGGCTGGCATCTCTGATTTCGACTTTGTCATCGTCAATCCAGATATAGGCGGGTTTGTCTGCCTTTCCTTCAATTATCAGGCCATCGTATCCGGCGAACTTGAGCTCCGGGCCCAGAAAGCCGCCGAAGATGCTGTGGAAAAACGATTTGGTGTACGGTGACTTGGCACAGAAAGAGGACCGCGAGGCTGCCGGTATCATCGTGCCGTTAACCGGTCCGGTCATCATGACCAGCTTATTTTCAGGCCCCAGCGGATCGATTTTGGGCGGAATTTCTTCGTACAGGATTCGGGCCGTTAAGCCGACGCCGCCAACGAAGTCCCTTGCCCAGTCCTCCCTGAGGTCTTCCCTGGTGATGCCTTTATTGCTGAGATTGACCCGCAGTAGCTGCCCGATGTATCCGCCGTAAGGAAAGCTCTTTGCCATGATTAACCTCCTCCTATAGGAAAGATAATGGCGAGTTCATCGCCGTTGTGAATTTTATAGTCCATATCAGAGGTGGACCTGATAATCGTTTCGTTTAGTTTCATGAGGAAAGGGGCTATTTGACCGGTCTCCGGGTCCCAGATTTTCTCTTTAAAGGGTTGTCCGTACCGGCGCAGCAGTTCCTGGAAAAGCCCACCCACCGTCTCCGGTTCGTTGATGTCTATTTCAACGACCTCCGAACCCAGCACGTCTCTAATCACGGAGAAACTTTTTATCTTCACCCGGGCCAATTCCTGTCTCCTATTTGCTCACCGATTCCAGCCATTCTTCGGCAATTTTCCTGGCTTCTGATACCTTCGGTCGTTCTGGCTTGCTTTCCATTTCCTGCCACTCGATTGCCTTGGGCAGGCAGAACTGGACACAAGCCGGGTTGCCAAAACAATAATCGCAGTTATCCAGGATTATGGGCACGGGAATCTCAGGGATTCCCACCAGGCATACTTTAATTCTTGAATCACGGGGATTGAAAGCGCCTGTTTTTACCGCAGAGCAGGCCAGTTCACACAGCTTGCAGCCGGTGCATTTTTCCATGTGTACTTCAATATGTTTTTCCAAGACCGGACCTCCTCGTGTGTTATTCTTTATGCTTTCAAAAGAGTCATCATGGCATCTTCCTTGGCCAGCTTGATATGCGTACGCATCATTTTCTCACATAGTTCCGGGTCTTTCAATCTCAAAGCCAGCAGTATCTTCCGGTGACCATCGAGCGTTCTCTGCGCACCTTCAATTGATTGCAGGGTTACTTTGCGGTGCCGCAGCACCTGTTTTCTCATATCAACAATCAGCCGGTAAAGGCGTGACGTATCCGAAACAAGCTCATGCAGGTGGTCATGGAAGCGGGTGTTCCATTTGAAGACATCACCCATCCGGCCTGCTTCCAGCGCTGCCTGCGCCTTATCGATGAAATTGCTTAGCTGATTAAAGCTCTCTTCACTTATTCTTTCCGCGATGATGCTGAGCGCATATCCTTCCAGAATGGCCCGGATTTCAAACAGCTCTTCCATCTCCTCTCTTGAATCTCCGGAGACAATGAAACCCCTCGTTTCCAGGGGGCGAATCAGGCCTTCGGCTTCAAGTTTATAGAGAGCCTCTCTCACTGGAGTACGACTCACTCCCAGCGTTTCGGCAAGGTGCTCTTCGGCCAGTCTTTCCTTCGGGCTGAGGCGACCGGAAAGAATCGCTGTCTTCAGTTTCTCGTAGACCTTTTTCCGGGCGGGGACATCTCTACTTGCGGTTCGGCTATGTACGGCCATTTCGCGGTAATTGTATACAATAATGGCATAAATTGTCAATAGGTCTGCCTAAGTGCTTTTAGAATGTCGATATATTGTATACATTAACTGGAGGAAAGGTCATTATTTCAAGTATTTTGCTGGGAAGAGATTTTCAAAGGTGAAAATATAAGCCGATTATTTTCAGGTTGCGGTTAATTCCGTTCGTATGCGCATAAATTTCCACTTGACAGCAATGGTATGGTTTGGATAACATACTGCTGAAGAAGCAATGAGAGAAATATATCCCGGCCTTTGTTTGATGGCTTCCAGTGCCCCCCGATTAAAGCTCGATAAGAGCTTTTTTTTATTTCCGTAATATTTAATTCAGGAGCAGGTAAATTGGTTAAATTTTCATTCATGCCCAGGGGTAAAATATTTTTTGAGCTTTATGAGGAAAGCGCGGAAAATATGGTCAGGACCGCCGAGTTGATGAAGGAAATGGTCGATAGCTGGGAAAATATTGAGCAAAAAGTTGAGCAGATAGACGAATATGAGCATGTAGGTGACAATGTCACGCACAAGATTATCGCGCTTTTGCATCGTACTTTTGTAACGCCGTTTGACCAGGAAGATATGGCGCTCCTGGCTCATTCTCTCGACGATATTGTGGACCTGATACATGCTGCCGCGGTGGCGATGCTTATTTACAAAATAGATACTCCCAAAGAAGGAGCCAAAGAACTGGCCGGTATTATAGTAACCGCGACCAAAGAAGTGGCAGTAGCCTTAAAACAATTGCGCAATCAACCCAATCTAAAGCAGGTTCTGGAGCACTGCATAGAGATTAACCGACTTGAAAACGCGGCCGATACAGTCTTTCGAAACGCAATGGCTGAGCTCTTTGATAACTGCAGTGATACCGCCGACATAATAAAATGGCGCGAAATTCTGGAGCACCTGGAGAGCGCGACCGATAGATGCGAGGATGTGGCCAATGTCCTTGAAGGGGTAGCCCTGAAGCATGCCTGATGCCTCTTTTCAGCTCCTAATCATAGTCATTGTCCTGGCCGTTGGTTTCGGGATTGTAAACGGTTTCAACGATGCGGCCAATGCTATTGCTCCGGCCATTGGCACCAGAGCTCTCTCCCCACGGAGAGCACTAATCATAGCGGTAATTGCCAATTTTACCGGCGCCGCTACCGGCACCGCAGTGGCGCACACGATTGGCAAGGGCATCATTATCCAGGACGTAATTTCCTATCAAACGATTATTGCGGCACTGCTTTCCATAATAGCCTGGGGGTGGCTGGCGACATGGCTGGGCCTGCCCGTCAGCATTCACCACGGGTTCATTGCCGGCCTGGCGGCGGCTGGAATGGCGGTAGCGGGCAGTGCCGCGGTGGTATGGAGCGTCATGCAGCGCGTACTATCCGCGGTGATTATCGCCCCTTCGTTGGGCTTTGCCGGTGGCTTTACGGTCATGCTTGGCCTGTACTGGATTTTCCAGAAAAGCAGGCCCGACCAGATGCGTCGTGTTTTCAGCCGGATGCAGTATGCGAGCACTTTCTTTATGGCCTACAGCCACGGCAAAAACGACGGCCAGATGCCCATCGGTGTAATCACCATGGCCCTGGCGATTTACTATAACGATATCGGTATCTGGGACCGCCTGTCCGTACTGGACCCCGATACGTGGTGGGTAATCGTTGTTTCCGCGGCGGCGATAAGTTTCGGCATCGCTTTGGGCGGCCAACGGGTCGTCAAGACAATTGGTATGAAGATGACGAACCTGCGGCCGGTTCAGGGGTTCACTGCCCATCTTGCCGCGGCGTCGGTGATTGAAACCGCGTCTCATCTTGGCATTCCCGTCAGTACCACCCATTGTGTCAGCGCTTCGGTGATGGGGGTGGGGTCCACAAGGCGATTTTCCGCGGTCCGCTGGGGAATTGCCGGCAACATCATAATCGCCTGGATACTTACTTTTCCCATTTGCGGCATATTGGGTTACGTTTTCACCCTGTTGCTTAACATGATATTCTAAACCCGCGGGAAAGGGTCAATGGATAGCTATGAAAAAAGGGGGATTCCAGCATCCCCCTTCTCTGCAACTCAAGGACTAACCGGTTAATTCTTACTTGTCTCTTCAATCTTCACTTCGCCATCACTGGCAATATAACCTTTATAGAGCAGTAATTCGGGATATTTGTAAAGGTCATTAAATCTTCTTATGGATATCTTCTGGTCATGGGCTTTTGCCCAGTCGTAAATAAATATAGAATCCTGGCGTACCTCGTTGGAGAGCCTTTGACGTTTAATATACCACAGGCGCAGGAGTTCTTTGGGTCGAAGGTTGTATTTAGTTTCCAAAATGTTCAGCACGTTTGCCGGCCAATGTCTATCGCCATTTCGAAGTACAAGCCTGTATAATTGTGCAGAAACTCTGGTCAACTCTGTCTTAAATTTATTAACCATGGCTTCCCTCGATTAACGATTTGTTAATTGTTTTTATCAGGCTTTCTGACAGGAAAATAATTAGTCTTAATTACACCTGTTATACTTTACCTGGTTGTCATGCATCCGGTATCAGGCAACCGTTTATATGAATACCACTACATGAATAATAGTTCAGAGATAATCTGTTTGTCAATACCTTTGAGTTGAGGTGGTCCCCGAAATTCGGACAGGTTGTTAAGGTTGGGTTCTGCTCCTAAAATAAGAAAAGAAGAGAAGGAGCAGGACATGAAACAGAACCGGAGGAAACACAGCCCATCGTTCAAAGCCAGGGTGGCCTTGGAAGCATTAAAGGGTGAAGAAACGATAGCCGAGCTGGCCAATCGCTTTGAAGTCCACCCCAGCCAAATCCGG
>JAUWLN010000179.1 GCA_030613665.1 Dehalococcoidia bacterium | reverse complement strand
GTGGCGGCTATCGTCAGCAAGGTGTCAATGTCCTCATCGCGACCTTTTCCTTCCGTGATTCGGGTCAGGATTTCCAGCATCTGCTTGGTTCCCAGACGGCAGGGGGTACATTTACCACAGGACTCATCCTGGGTGAAACTGAGGAAGAACCTCGCTATCTCGACCATGCAGGTGGTTTCATCCATCACCACCATGCCGCCCGAACCCATTATTGAGCCCAGGCCTTTTAGCGACTCGTAATCCACCGGCAGGTCAATGAAGCGGGCAGGGATGCAACCTCCTGACGGACCTCCCGTCTGCACTGCTTTGAAACGCTTATCTCGAGGAATACCGCCACCAATCTCATAGATAATACGAGATAGCGGGGTGCCCATGGGTACCTCGACCAGGCCACTGTTGGCAATCTTGCCGGTAAGGGCAAAGACTACGGTACCTTTGCTTTTCTCAGTGCCAATGCTGGTGAACCAGCTGGCGCCGCGCTCAATGATAACCGGGACAGAAGCCAGCGTTTTGACGTTGTTAATAATGGTGGGCTTTCCATCCAAACCTGACTGTGCGGGGAACGGTGGGCGGGAACGGGGCATACCCCGGAGGCTCTCAATGGAAGCAATCAGCGCAGTCTCCTCTCCGCAGACAAAGGCACCAGCACCTTCTTTAAGGTGTACGGTGAAGTTAAAGCCGGAATCCAATATATTATTTCCCAGAAATCCCCTTTCCCGGGCTTGATTGAGGGCGGTATGAAGCCGGGATACGGCGAGAGGATACTCGGCACGGGCATAGATGTAGCCTTCGCTGGCACCGACCGCATAAGCGGCGATGGTCAAGCCTTCGATAACAGCATGGGGGTCAGCCTCCAGTATAGAGCGGTCCATGAAAGCGCCGGGGTCGCCTTCATCAGCGTTGCAGATAACGTACTTCTGTGAACCGGTGGCATTGCGGCAGAATTCCCATTTACGCCCGGTGGGGAATCCGGCACCGCCACGACCCCGAAGTCCAGACTCCTTGATTTCGTCAATCACCTGTTCTGGCGTCATATGAGACAGGACTTTTTGTAGAGTTTGATAACCATCGCAGGCAAGGTAATCATCAATATTCTCCGGATTAATATGTCCGCAATGGCGCAGGATAACGCGCTCCTGCTTTTTGTAGAAGCTGATATCAGGGTAGTGCGGTATAACCTGACCGGTCACTGGATCAGTGTAGAGTAACCGCTTAACTATTTCGTTGTTCTTTAAATGCCGCTCTGCAATATCAGTTGCGTCATCTTCAGATACGTGGCAATAAAATATATTTTCTGGCTCTATTATGACAGTAGGCCCGCGCTGACAGAAACCGTGGCAACCAGTAGGCTTTATTTCAACAGGTAAATTCAGCCGTTTTACTTCATATTCTAAACGTTTTAGGATTTGATCTGACCCAGGACAACCCGATCCACAGCAGACCAGGACCTTTCGTTGATCCTTGGTTGACACTGTCTTTTCTTGTTGCAGCACGATACTATCTCCCGTTATGACCAAGTGTTGACGTAACTTTCTTTGGGTTCATGTTGCCATAGATTTTATTGTTAACTACCATATTCGGAGCCAGAGCACAGACGCCAATGCAGGCGACGGTCTCCAGGGTATATTCCATATCCGGCGTCGTTTCTCCTTCTTCAACGCCAAGTTGCTGCTTAACTAACTTTAGTATTGTCTTGCCGCCTCGCACGTGGCAGGCAGTGCCACGACATACCCTTACGATGTTTTTACCCCGGGGCTCGGTATAAAACTGGGTATAGAAAGTGATAACCCCCTGTACCTGGCTGGGAAACAGGCCCAGACCTTTGGCAATGCGTGGTATCGCCTCTGGCGGAATGTAGCCCAATGTACCCTGAATCTCATGCAAAAGCGGAATCAGCGACCATTTCTGCTCCCGGTAATCGGCTACGATTCGGTCTACTCGCTTCAGGTCCGCTTTGGTAATTTTCTTTGCCTCAGCCATTCCTGCCAATCCTTTCCAGCCTTACCGCACAACTTTTAAATGAAGGGATTTTAGTCTGAGAATCCAGGGTTACACCAAAAAGCTCATTAAAAGGACTCTCCGGAAACGATATCGGTAAGAAAAGTGTTCTTGCTGGTAGCGTTTCCGTTAACCTCAAAGTAGCGGTTATCTGACCATTGGGTGAGACGATTTTGACTCTATCGCCATTCCTGAAGCCGAAGTGTTTGGCATCGGCTTCGCCGATTTCCAACCAGGCGTGTGGAGAGAACTTTCGTAACCTTGATGCTCTCAAGCTCCTGGTGCCGCCACCAAAGTGATGCAGTATTGAGCCCGTCATGAGAGCGAACGGATACTCGTCCCCGAGGCCATCTGATGATGGAGTATAATCGACCGGTGCAAAACGCCCGAATCCGCTTGGAAACGCCCCTTTATGCAAACGCTTTACCCCCAAGCGGTCATCTTCTAAATCCGCCAAATCGGCATCCTGATTGTCAAAGTTGGTGTAACCCAGGTGCCGATAGAAGGGGACCAATTCCTTAATCTCGTCCATAACCTCCTGTGGAGAAGCGTAAGGCATCGGGTGACCCATCCGGTCGGCCAACTGGAGGACTATCTTCCAGTCCGGCAGGCTATCGCCAACAGGCTCAATGACCTTACCTAGATGCTGCACCCTGCCTTCAAAATTGGTGAAGGTACCCTCTTTCTCGGCAAAGCTGGCGGCGGGCAGAACCACGGAGGACAATTTCACTGTTTCCGTAGGGAACAGGTCGGAAACGGCGAGAAATTCAAGAGAGGACAATGCTTTCTTAACCAGCGAAGGGCAGGGGAAGCTTGAAATCGGATTTTCCCCTACGATTAACATTCCCTTAATCTTTCCCTTTTTTGCCTGTTCCACCATTTCTAAAGCGTTCAGTCCGGCATTGGCTGGTAGAGAAGTTCGCCACCTTGCTTCGAATTTCTGTTTCGCTTCAGCATCATCCAGACCTTGATACCCGGGAAGGAAATCAGGCAGGTTACCC
>JAUWLN010000048.1 GCA_030613665.1 Dehalococcoidia bacterium | reverse complement strand
GTCTGATTATCATAACCGGAATGCCAGGCAACTTTCCGGTGGAGAGATACAGCGGGTAGCCATCGCCCGGGCGCTCGTCATTGAGCCGGAAGTTCTGCTGATGGATGAGCCGACGGCTAATCTCGACCCGCTTTCCGCAGCCCGCATCGAGGAACTGATAAACAGCATTATCAGGAAATATACCACCACCATCATAATGGCGACACACGATTTACCGCAGGGACAGCGCCTTGCCGACCGTGTGGGAGTGCTGATGGATGGCGAGCTGCTGCAAGCCGGCAGCGCAAAGGACATTTTTACCTCGCCGCGCAATAAAGAGGTAGCCGAGTTTGTCGGCGTGGAGAACATCATCGAAGGCGTGATTGCGTCCAGTGAAGAAAGCATCGTCACCATTGAAAGCGGGGGGAGGTCTATCGAAGCGATTTCCGATTATGCCGCTGGCGCAGAGGTATGTGCCTGCATCCGGCCCGAAGACGTCACCCTGTCCCTTTCCCTGGTCTCCAGCAGTGCCCGGAACTCCTTTGAAGGGGAGATTAGCTGGCTGGTGAATATGGGGCCGCTGACGCGGGTTGAGCTCAAGTGCGGGTTTCCCCTGGTGGCAATGGTGACCAGAAGGTCGGCTGAGGAGATGGGTTTGGCCAAAGGGAAAAAGATTTTCGCAGCCTTCAAGGCGACCGGCGTCCACGTTATAAAACGAAATTGACAATTAAAGCGTATTGATGCTATATTCTACTCTGTTGGCAGCGTAGCTCAGTGGCAGAGCAGGGGACTCATAAGCCCTTGGTCGCAGGTTCAAATCCCGCCGCTGCCACTTCTTTATGCCTTACTAATAATTGTCTTGGATTCTCTCATCATGGCTACAAGGCTAACCTGTGTATTTGGAACAGTGGATTTATCTATCACTTTAAAGCCGAAGTGCTGGTATATTGATACATTTCGGTCGCCTTCCGTTTCTAAATAACAGGGTAAACCTTCTCCATCAATCTCAGAGAGCATCCCATTCAACAACTGGCTAGCATATCCCTTTCCCTGGTGTTTTGGGCCTACCCCTAGTAGAAGTAGATACCAGTGCTTATTTGGCATTAGATCACGATGCTTTCTTTCAATGTAATTATTCAATACCTGCATCCTTCTACCAGTTTCAATACCCATTTTCATTGCTGGCCAGATAGCTCCAGAGATAATCATTCTCCAGAAAGAAGTTCCCAGGTTATCTGAATGAATCCAAACTGCTACTCCTTCTAATTCAGGTGAGGTTATGAAAGATCCACCATATGAAATATAGTAGCGGAGAAGGAACTCATAAGCATAAGGCATTTTCCTGACTCTCTCTTCTGGGTCAGGAAAAGCATAGGTATTAAAAAGGTCATCTTCAAATGCCCTTGAGAACATCAGGGATGCTGGTTTAATATGCTCCTTTTCTAGTTTAAGCAAAGCTATTTCCTCTTCTCGCCATTATACTTTATTTGCTCGTAAAAAATGTGCTATAAAACTATTGACCTTCTCTCACATATGAAAAAGACAGGTTCAAATCCGGCCGCTGCCACTTGTTTTTGCTTCTGGAGTTGCGGGATGTGATGAGTTAAATTAGCGGTAATCCGGTGTTGGTAAGAAGATACTATGAGGGTTTAAACAGCCTGCTCCAGCTTAACCTTCATATTGTCCAAGTATTTCAGTAAAGCCATCAATACTTTTAAGCAGGTTCAATCCTCTATCAGTAGCCTGATAAGTCACATGTGGATTACCTGTTCTCACGCTATCAAGGTAACCTTGATTTGTCAGGAAACGCAAGTACTTTTTCATCTGACTATAGCTCATGTTAGCGTTGTACATAATCTTTGTCTTTGCGGCACCGCGCTCGCCGATTCTCAGCATTTCGGCAATTATTTCGACATCGGAACGGCGCTGATTCACTCTCATAAGCTGATCTTGCTACTATTCTACTAAATTGATTTATGATAGCAGGGTAACATATCTAAGCGTCAAGAAAATCTATCGGCGATTTTGGGCAGTTATCAGTCTTATCAACTTCTACAAACCCTCTGTATTTCTATTTTTCAGCGCTTTTCGCTATTAATACTTTTTGGCTAGCTTCAATGTGTTACTAAAGTACTATAACGGCAGCAACCGTTATTAAGCCGTTTTAATTCCGCCAGTCTCAATATCGCTCTTTTCAGCAGGTTTCAATATAGTACTAATATACTAGTCGTTTTTTTATAATTTATAACCCTATGGGGGAAGAAATTAGGACAGGGGAGTGATGAGATGAAATTAAGTAAATAGGAGACTATCTTAGAAATGAGATGGGACGAAGTGTTGCGGCATTGTAGTCAATCAAGGACTGAATTGCCGGAGAATTTTCTATATCTGGGTGCGTGGAATCTGGTAAGAAAATCGAGATATATAACTGATTGTGTAGAATGTAATACAGTCATAGACGGTTCAAATCCAGCCGCTGCCGGTTATTTGCTTGTCTGTTTAAGGAATGAACTACTTCCTTCGAGACAGAAATAAAAGGACAAATCCAAGACCCATAGCAACGAATGCCCATACATAACCCTGTACCGCCCACCTGAACATGCTTATTCCAGCCAGGGCGAATAATATTCCGGCAACAACAAATGCTATGCCCAGTCTTTTTGAATGGTTCCGCAGCTTTCCCGACCAGTCTTTTACTCGCCAAGTCGCGATATCTGTCGGGGACTCTTTGTTTTGGGAGGTATCCTCCGGCTTAGCTCGAGTAATCCGTGCTATCAGGACGATCGCGATGATAATTATTGCTGTGACGATTATTTCCAGAAGGCCGATTCTCATACTCTATCCACGGGTTAATTAAAAAACTCATTATAGCGGACGCCGTTTTTTACAGGATAAAAAGGAACGACAGGAGATGTCAAATCCTGCCGCTGCCACTTTGTTTTTAATCCTGTATACTATCCTCGTCTGGAAATCGCTATCATAGTTATACCGAGTATAAGAACTGCGATAGCCGGAGCAACAGTACCACCACTTGCACCAGCCAAGAACATCCATACCGCCAAGGCAATACAGATGATTCCAACAATGAATCTATCTTTTCTCACCTGTCTCTCCTTCGATGCCAAATATGAGGTTGCTGGTTCAAACCCACCCGCTGCCGCTTTGTTTCACAGGCACGAATGCTAATGTTTTTTACATCTGCTCACTATTAATCGGAAATTAATTCAAGACAACTCTTCGGGAAATACATGATGTCTCTATCCCCTTCAAGAAGAACGCTATACAGTGTTTCATTATTTCTACTGGTTATTATTACTCCGGCTCTTATGTTTTTCATTTCCTTCAGGATTGCATTCATATGGCGAGCCTTTATTTGACCGTCTTTGCCTTGAAATTCGCCGCACGTTATTTTGACTTTGTCACCAATGTTCATTGTTACACATCCATCTTATAAATCTATTGTCTATGTAGCTAATAATACCACTATTGATATATTGACAGTTAATTGTCCGGCGGTTCAAATCCAGCCGCTGCAAATTTGAATATCGAAATTCATTGTGGTATAATCTAGCATAGTTGAGTGGTTGTGGAGGCTGGGCGGGACGTGCTCACTTGTTCTTAGTCCCCAGTTTTTAAATCTCATCCTTTACGTTCCTATCAACGCGTCTAACGGATTCTTTTACTCGTGGCGGCTGACGCCTATTTTTAAGAAAGGAGGTGCAACATAGAGATTAAGGCGGAATCTATAGGGAAGGGGAGATGGCAGGTGGCAAGCCTTTTGGAAAGGTTTTTCGTGGTTGTTATTGTGCTCTCCCTCATAAGTGGTTTCAGTATGCTGTTCTTACAGGCCACCGGTTTAACCGCGCTCCTCGGGTTCTTGGGCTAGGATTGGCCTGAGAATCCAGGTTGTGCGGTTGTATAAAATGTAAGCCTCGAAATATTCCGAGGCTTAATTATTTTAGAATCGTTTTAATGTTTTATCGCTAAAAGGCCAATGTGCTCACCATGGATAGAAGCCGGTTACGCATTCAGTGAGTTTTTTCCTGCCCGGGTTTGAGTTTATAGTAATGATTATGGACATGAGATAGTCGGTTATCCGGTCAACAATCAGGAAGTGTTCCTGTACGTATCTCCGGCCCCTTTTACCTATTCTCTCAGCAACCTGCGGGTTATCCAGTAAGTAGATTATTTTCTGCGCGGTTATTTGCGGGTTCTGGTAAAAATAGCCCGTCTCACCTCTTTTAATCTGGAAGGGTATGCCCCCCGCATTGCTTGCTATAACCGGTTTGCCTTTCCACAATGCTTCGGTAATCACAAGCCCGAAACCTTCCCTGGTCGATGGTTGCATTATCACGCTCGCTGCGCGCTGGAGTGCATTTACCTCCATGTAATTTTCGAGCCGGTTATCCAGCGAAAGATTTAATATGTGAATGTCCTCGTCTTCTCTTGTTTTGGAGTAAATATCGTCCAGAATCCGCTCACTTTCGGGGTCGTCGGAAGCGGAACCTCCGGCTATCACAAGCTGGCACTTTCTCTCTTTCCTTACCTGGCGGAATGTTGCGATTGTTCGGTCCAGACCTTTCCAGGGGTCAAATCTTCCAACCTGGGCGATTATGGGAACTGTTGGGTCTATTTTGTATTTCGCGAGAACCTTATGTATCTCCTCCCTGGTAAGCTCTCGATTCTTTTCCGAAAGAGGGTCAATAAAAGGAGGGATTATGAATTTGGGCACGGGCCAGGGCGGAAAAACATAGCGGGCCGCTGAGAATATAGCCGCATCATAATCCACAATCCAGTCGTTTATTAAGCTTAACAGGCCATTCTTAGACCGTATTGCCGGCTCTATATCTATGTGGCATCTCCAGAACCAGTGTTCACCGTTTTTTTTCAGGTATTGGCATAATAACATCGGCTGAGGGTCATTTACGTTCACGATATTGGGAGAATAGTCGATAATGTGGTTGCTGACGCACTCCTCAAGCTGACTGCGATAAGTCCGCTTCATTGCCGGGGTAAAAGAGCCTTTCATACCCTGCAATAAATTGTGCAGCTTCTTGGTGCATTCGAAGTAACTTTTGTGCCCCTGAATAATCTTCCATTCCGCCTCTATGCCCAGCATATTCAGGAACGGGACCGAGCTATACAGCATCTCGGCGACGCCACCACCCTGAGCAGTGGAGTTAAGTTCCAGCACCTTGAGGCCTTTGAGCTGCTGGCTTATGCTCTGTAGTCTTTCTATTTTTTCGTTGCCGATGATGGAAGCATAGGTTTCCAGGGGATGGATGGAAAACGGACAGAAGGTTTTTCTTTTACTGTAAACGGTCCCGTCTGCTAACGTATAAGTGCTATTCATTCTAAAAATAACCTGAGTTGGTCTCCTTCCAGTACATCTTCCAGCAAGCTTTGGAGTTTTTCCATGGCCAGCGGTGACGGGGCTGTTTTACCTGATTCCCATCTCTGGACGGTGTTCAGTGAGACACCGATGTTTCTGGCAAGCTGTTCTTGCGTCAGCCCTTTATGGCCCCGGCACTGCCTGATTTTACTGGCTAGTTCAGACATATTGAATATGCTATAACATATGTGGTAACACTTGTCAAGTAATTTGGGGTATTTTTCTATATTTGTTGGTATTTGGACTTGCTTTCATCATGTAAGGGCTGTGTGTTATATTTAGCAAGAATATACTCATAAGATGATAATTAAAGTTTGATTTATGCGCACCAGCGGAAAAAGCCTCAGGTTGTTGCTCTCGCTACCCTTAGCTGTGCTGTTCATTGGAACCACGGGGTTTATGATACTGGAAAAACTTTCCTTCCTGGATGCCCTTTATTTCACTATCGTTACGATTTCAACAGTAGGATACGGCGATATACACCCGACTAATGTAGCCAGCAAAGTATTTGGCATAGTCCTCATCATTATTGGGATCGGCACTTTTTTTACCATAATAACCAATGTCACCCAGTTGCTGGTGCAGAGGGGACAGGACAGGTTGCGCAAGCAAAGGCTCAATATGCTTATCGGGGTATTTTTTACCGAGGTAGGAAATGAGCTGCTTCATCTCTTTGCGCAATATGACCCCGGTATAGATGGAATACGCCAGAACTTTTTATTCAACGAAAACTGGTCTGAGAATGATTATGCCCATTTAAGGAAGCAACTCAGACACCACGAATATGCTATCGATTCTAAATTAATGGACCTGGAAAAATTGCGCGGTTTTCTGGGAGAAAAAGGAGATTTACTGGTACGGCAAATAGAAAATCCTGACCTTATTGAGAAGGAATCTTATACTGACCTTCTATGGGCCGTTGTTCATTTAAGGGATGAGCTCATGTCAAGGCATAGCCTTTCCGACTTGCCGGAATCAGACCTGGCTCATCTGGCCAATGATGCTGTGCGAGCCTATAGCGCGCTCGTCGGGCAGTGGATTCACCATCTGCAGCACCTGAAGCGCAGCTATCCCTATCTTTTTTCCCTGGTTCTTAGAACAAATCCATTCAGCGAGAGCCCATCCGCGATAGTCAAATGAGCGGATTTATCGCAAATAGCCTGCTTTGAAGTGGTATGTTCTACCATACAGTCCAAACCCAGCCGCGGCCGGCTGTTTCTGGCTTTAACGTTTGGCCCCGCTGCTACCAGATGTACGGTACTATTTCATTGATAAGTTAAGGCTACTGGTCAATAATTAGCTTTCCACCCTTGGCAACATTGTGCTTCGGAACGTCAAAGTAGGTGATGGATACCCTGTCGGCAGTAATCTCGTAAATTTTGACAATCGAGTCTGTAATTTCTTTTGCCAGCTTCCTTTTCTGCTCGCCGGTTCTGCCTTCAAATTGATTTATAGTTATAACCGGCATCTTTTCATTACCTCCTTATTAAAACTCTTACATATTAGACACCGGCATCCGGAAGAATGTCAATGCCTCCGGGTGTGGGGAGTAAGGAATGTCAAAAAGCCAGGAGAGAACAAAAAGCAGGATACTGGCAGGTTCCCGCCTAGGTCAGGAATTCTTCCTTGCAGGCCGGTCCGAAACATTCGAGGAGTACCGCCGGTGCGGAAAAGGTTTTAGCTCTATGCTTTGTATTGGGTGGAATAACAACACCGTCCCCTTTGCGCAGCGTCCTCACTTCCTCACCTATCTGGAATTCTATCTCTCCCTCCAGAAGTATGCTGAGTTGTTCATACGGGTGGACGGCGATGCCAAAGTCCCTGTCCGACTCTATCGAAACTCGCGTTATCAAAACCGTGTCGCCCCAGAAAAACTGATTCCTGGCCCCGGGTTTGAATTGCTTCTCCTTAAAATCCTGTGGAAAAGAAAGGAACATCTCTCACCTCGCTTTATCTGGATATAGAATAGGGGAGACTTGCTGCTCCCCTTCCCTGAATAATTGAATTATAGGCCTATTTGGCGGGATGTCAATATGCGGAAAGAAGCCGGGTAGGGCAGCGGTTCAAATCCGGCCGCTGCCGGATGTTTTTTAGCTTCGAGCTAACTGATGAGAGAACCAGAATTCCTTATGTGCAAGTCTTTATTGTACGACCGGCAGCCCTTCCACTATCCATTCTTTTATGCCGGCCGACAGGTTGTAGACCTCTTGGAACCCCAGTTCTTCCATTATAGGCATGGCTCTACCGCTGCGACTACCGCTTCGACAGTAAATGAAGTAAGTCTTGCTCTTATCTAACTTATCCAGATCTTCTCTAAAGGTCTCAGAATAGAAGTCAATGTTGACTGCGTTTTCAATATGGCCTTCATTGAATTCTTCCGGAGTACGTATATCAATAATAACAAAGTTCGGATTCCCCTGATTGCTTTGAATCAGTTCGAAGGCCTCTTGAATTCCGATGTCTTCGAGGACTTGATTGGACGACCCGGTTTGGCCGGTACACCCATAGGCAAAGGCCGTTATCAACAGTAAGGCGAAGATGATTGCAAACCGACGTATGTTCATCCGTTTCCTTGATTAAGCTGTTAAGACACTCGGAGTTATTACTGCAGGTCTTTTAACTTCTCTTCATACTCTGCTTTGTCTATTTCTCCACGCGCATATCTGGTCTTAAGTATTTCCAGCACCTTGACGTCTCCACCACCATGGGTCGAGGAAATGGGGTGACTGCTGCGTGCGAGAGAAACAACCAGCCATACGACTAGCCCAACTATGACCAACCATATAATGCCCATCATAGACCAACTTCCTAATCCAGTCATCATCCAGGGTCCCATCATTCCGTGCTCAAACATTTCAGTTCTGCAAGCCTCCCATCCGGTTGATATTCCGACAATGAGGGGTACAATAACCAAAGCCGCCAGTATAACCCCTCCAACTATCAAGCCTATCTTCAGGTTCCTGTCCATATTGCGCTCTCCTTTACATTCGCATATTTATTGCTTCTTCGTTTAATTTTAATGTGGATACGGCACGCAAATATATGACTTATATCACTTGTTTGAGGATAAAGTGGGAAATTAAATGAGAGTTATCAGAGCATAGGCTTGCGGTTGGTGTCGTTCTAAGTTTCTGCGGCTTGACTTGCGGCCGGTTTTACGTTCGGGAAACTTTCAAAAAGCCGGATGATTCAGCTGACTTCAGGCCGTTATTTGGCTCTAATTTGCTGGTTTGGGCTGGGTGTAGTTCTTGGCGCCACAATGAGGGCATAACCAGATCTTTGGTATGGGCTTCTGGAGCGGCCAGACAATCATTGTATTGCAGACTTTACACCGGCTGGAAAAGTGTTTTTGCTCACCCATACTTTCATTATAGCTTGTTCTGACATCGGATTATAAATTTCGGCGAACGCGTGGCAAACTTGAGAAGATACGAAGGTAACGAATGGCCTTGAGCGACCAATAGAATTACGGGTGACATGACATCTCTCCACTCATATTTCGGAGTCGGTCTGGTGCAAAATAGATACCGAAGTGCGGTTTGTTTTATAATAAGAAATGGTTGCTTACCGGCAGGAAAAGCGCGTAGATAGATAATCATAGAAGTGACAAGGAGGTAGCTTTGACGCTCGATGCTAACAGGAAGGACAAGGCATTAAAAACCATATTATTAAGTCGTGAAGAAATTGAAAGACAGCTCAGCATGACCGAAGTGCTGGAAGTTGTGGAAAATGCGTTCAAGCTTAAAGCGCGGGGCAAAGCGATTATGCCCTGCAAAATTTATCTGGACCTGCCGCAATATCACGGCGATTTCAGAGCGATGCCGGCCTATATTGATGGCAGCGCCGGAATGAAGTGGGTAAGCGTCTATCCGGATAACCGCCGGTACAACCTGCCCGCCGTCATGGCGCTGATTATCCTCTCTGACCCGAACGATAGTTATCCTTTAGCCATCATGGATGGCACCCATATCACCAATATGAGGACCGCAGCCGCGGGCGGTGTGGCCGCTAAATATCTGGCACGGAAGAACTCTTCTGTCATTGGAATGATAGGTGCTGGCAAACAGGCAGAAACACAGCTGCTGGCCATAAATGAAGTCCTGCCAGAGATTAAAGAAGTGAAAGTGTTTTCCCTGAGTCTGGAGATGAGCCGGAAGTTCGCCCGGGAGATGGGCGATAGGCTGGACCTGGACTTCTGTCCTGTAGAAACGGTTGAGGCCGCCGCCGATGCTGACGTTGTGGTTACCACCACTTATGCCACCAGCCCGGTAGTCCTCAAGCGGCATATTAAACCGGGAACTCATATCAATGCCATTGGCGCCGATGCCGAAGGAAAGCAAGAGCTGGAGGCGGCACTGCTGTCCGGGGCCAGGGTTATCATCGATGACCTGGAGCAGGCCTGTCACTCCGGTGAAATCAACGTGCCTTTATCCAGGGGACAAATCACGGTCGAGGATATTTATTGCTCTCTGGGGGAGGTGGTTGCCGGCATGAAGAAGGGCCGGGAAAATGACACCGAGATAACGATATTCGACTCCACCGGTCTGGCAATTCAGGACATTGTCTGTGCCAAGCTTGCTTATGAAAAAGCCAGGGGCAAGGAGATTTCTGCCTTCGATTTCTTTGCTCTTGATTAAGCAGTTATCGGGCGTTTCAGGTGCTGGAAGCCGGCATATTGAGGTGAATAGCAGGTGTCGAAAAAGGTCATTTCCACCTGCCGCCGCCTCTTTATTTATTGACCTGGATACTTAATCGGTGAACCTGTCCCTGCCAACGCAGTTGGCCGTGCCGTACTCTCTCTTCACGAAACGGTAAAGAGCGACGTCATACTCTTCCGGATACTTGAATTTCCGCTCCGCTATCGATACCATTTGCCTGCCCAGTTCTGCGGACGCTTTCATGGCGTGCTTATCCTTGCGAATGCCTCCCTTGTTTCTGGCATAACCGTAGACAAAATCGGTTGAGAGCATGTGGTGCACGGAAAAGAAAGTATTGAAGAGGTTCCATACGGCCACATTTCCTAAACTCGCTCCTACTGATATTACGCCACTGACCTTGCTGGACAACCTGTTATTTGTGTATAACGCATAGGAGCGGTCAATAAGCATCTTGGCCTGAGCGGTAACACTCCAGAAATAGACCGGCGTACCCCAGACAATGCCATCGGCGGCTATCAGTTTGGGATAAATCTCCTGTACGTCATCTTTTATGTGGCATTCGCCGGTCTTTTCGCATGACAGGCATCCGTCGCAGGGTTTTATATTTTTGTCCCAGATGGTCAGCAGCTCGGTCTCTGCCCCACGTGTCTGAGCACCGGCCAGAGCTTCCTGCACCAGAATCTCGGTATTTCCTCCTTTTCGAGGGCTGCATACAATACCCAAAACCTTCATCTCAAGACCCTCCTTCTTTATACCCGGTATTTAACGTCCGTCCTGAAGCCTTACCAGTTTTGATTTGAGCTCTGGCTTATCCCAGACCTCGCGGTTCACCAGTTTGTCAGGAATCCCGCGTAAAACCCAGTATCACTTTTCCAGGCAAAATGTCCTCCTGATAGCCCTTAAGCGCTCAATTTATTTATTTGGGTGCCTGAACCAGTTCCAGAGTCATACCCTCAGGTCCCCACAGATAGGCCATCTGCCAGCCGACCATCGGGTTACTCTCGTCAGTGTTTTTAACCGGCGGCGATTTGAACTGCACGCCTTTCTGCGTGAGGTTCTCATACATCTCGTTGATATCATCCACGACAAAACCTATATGCGGGTAGCCGACATCGTTGGTATTACCTTTAAGCTCCTTGCCTGGAGGTGACAGGTACTGTATGAACTCCAGCACGAAATCTTGAACCTGGACTTTTTGAACTCGGAGATGTGCGCCCGGCAGGCCGATGCATTTTTCGATAAAACCGCCTTTATATTCGTATGGCTCCCAGATGTTGGTACAGCCAAACTTATTTCTGAACCAGTCAATAACCTGGTCCAGGTCCTTAACTGTTATGCTGACATGATTGATTTTCTCTATCACGGTAAATCCTCCTTTTTATTCATTACTTCTTCTCTTTTAATGGTTTTACATTGCTGGAACCTCCCGTTGATATGAGATGGTGTTGAAAGTGGAGTTGGATGACATAATTATACACATATTTGCTCATTAGTTGAAATAATACGGAAAGGAGAGTGGGGCAGGGCACACTTCTTTATAGTCCCGCAAAGCTATTCAGTTGCTCTGATTGACCGTGGTTTGTCCTTGCTAAGTCTATTCTAATTGAAAAATGAGCCTGAATAAAGGGGCTTCAGACAACCCGGTTAGCAAATCTTGAGATTTGCTGAAAGAGATTGGAACGAGCTTTCACCATCCTTTCCGCAAATTGATTATCGCTCATTTGATTGGC
>JAUWLN010000110.1 GCA_030613665.1 Dehalococcoidia bacterium | reverse complement strand
TAGACGGGACGGAACACGTCGGCGGCCATCTGGATATCCTCCACGGTAAGGCGGTCATAGATATCCATGACGCTGGCGTCAGGCCTGGATTTCAGAATAGACTTTATCGCTTCATCGTAGTCCTGTCCCTGCGTGACCGCTTTGTGGAAAATGGTGGGGTTGCTGGTCAGGCCGCTCACTCCGCTATCAACCAGTTGCTTGAGCCGGCCGCTGGTAATCAGCCCCCGCTGAATGTAATCGAGCCATAAAGACTGGCCCATCTTCCGGACTTCTTTTAATTTTTCCATTGGCTGCCTCCTTGAGCAGAGTGCTATCTCCGAAATTGGAACCTTTATGTGTCTAAATTACTCTCTTTATTATGCCGTATTTCAGGAAAATGAGAAAAACGAACAGGTAGCAGATGGCGCCGAGCAGCAAAGCCTGGGCGAAACCAAGGCTGATGGCGATGACAATAGTTAATGCTGAGCCCAGCACTGACCCCACGCCGTTCAACCCCCACATCCAGGGGATATATCGGTCCATCTCCGTTTCTTTCAGTGCCCTGATGCCAAGCGGGAACGGGAAGCCCATAAAGAATCCCAGTGGTAGCAGCAGGAGCACCATGACCAGCAAACGCAGTGCCAGATTGAGCCCCAGCAGCTGGTTGAAAATAAGGGGAATGAGAAAGATATAGATTATGGCTAATACGGCAACGCAGATAGCCGCCGTCGTTACCCCTTTGAATATATCATTACGGGTCAGGCGGCCGCTGTACAGGCTGCCCAGGCCGGCGCCGGTCAGCAGCGAGAACAGGAGGACGGCCATTGACAGCACCGGCTGGCCGAGATAGAGGATAAACCTCTGGATTAAGGAGATTTCAATGAGCATAAAACCGATGCCGATAAGCGCAAACAGGAACACGGATTGAACCAATTTATCTTTTGTGCCCTGGCGTCCCCCCGGCTTGCCGCGAACGCGGGGAGTGCGCAGCTGCCAGTACATCGGCGGCGCAGCAAGCACCAGCAGCAGCAGGCCGAATGAAAGCCAGAAAACCAGAGACACCGGTTGTGGCAGGCCCACGTCAATCTTATAGAAGAACGGGCTGTTATCGGTAGCCGTGGATAAGTCCATGCCCATCCCCCGGGCCATTTCCTTGATTTCGTTAAAGCTCAATTCACCACTGGCGAGGCCTTGCACCGTTGGATTGACGGCTCCTTCGCCCTCGATGTACGGAAAATAAGTGAGGGTTGGCTCATAGCCCAGCTCAACCATTTTCTCATGTCTGGCCAGTGCCTCTTCGGGTGTGAACGGCGTCTTTTTCAGGACAAAGAAGGGGTAAACATGTTCCACCGAGCTCAGGCCGAGCATGTAAATCTGCTTGAGGGCGTCGGTGTTGCTGAGTCCTCTCTGCTCAAGTGATGCCAGCGAGATGGAGAGCAGTCGCCAGGCGGTGAAATCGTCGTGGGTCACCACCATGAGCCGTCCTTCATCGGTCAGCTGGCCCAGGTAATCATGGATGGACTCCGTGGTGAACAGGAAATTTTCCGTCAGGGAGTAGCCTTCAAGGCTGCGGCTGGTCTGGGTAACCGGCAGGCTGAGCATAATAATGTCGTACCTGTCCGTCTGTCGCTTGAGGAAATTACGGCCTTCGTCAACGATGACCTTTACCCCGGGAAAATCGGTGAAGATGCCGCCGTTGTACCCGCCGTATTCCCGTACCATATCCACGATGTCCCGGTTGACCTCTACGGCGGTAACCTCGCCAACGCCGCCCATCAATGATATAAGCACATCCCGGCCGCCGCCGGGGCCGATGATGAGGGCGTTGTCTTTTTCTTCTTCGGCGAGAAAGTAGAAAGGGAAATAGCCGGAAAATATGGTCTTTAAGTCTTGAACGGCGGTGTCCGGGTTTTCAAGGTTGCCGTTGAACCGGTACATCGGTGCCGTGGCGGTGCCGTCGAGGTAAATCTCCATCTGCGCCGGATACTCGGTGTACTCTACAAGGTCGGTCCGCCCGAAGGCGCTCCATTTTGTTTCTATTATCTGCGCCGGTGAAGATTTTTCATACAGGGCGCGGTGAATATCCTTGTTGGGATTTTTCGCAATAATCGGGATATCGCTCAGATAGGCGCCGGATATATTCGTGATGAAAAGAACGGCGGCGATGATGAAACTGGCCGCCGGCAGTGCTGTCCGCCAGGAGATTTTCTTAAGCAGTCTGCTGGCGAGGAGGAGTGCCGCCACCGCCGTGGCGGTGCCGAGGAAAAAGCTGGTGTTGATGGCACCGAAAGCATTGAGGAACAAAATTATGCCCAGCGAGCCGAGCGCCGCGCCAACCAGGTCGACACCGTAGACCCGGGCACTTATCTCGGGAAAGGTGCGGAATACCTCAGCCAGAAAAATGCCGGTGAAGAAGAAAGGGAAGAACAGCAGGACGCAATAAAACAGGATACTGTTCAGCGCGCTATCCAGGTAGCCAATCTGGACCATCAGTATTACTGAAATCGGTATTGCCAGTGAGATGAAGCTGGCTAACAACGCCAGCGTGCCAAACCTTTTCTCTGGAGCGGGTATATGTGGCCGGAACAAGTAGACAAATATGCCACCGAGCCCAAGTCCCAGCAGAGCCAGGGAAACGATGGCGAATACGTAGTGGTAGAGAATAAGTATTGAGAGCAGCCTGGAAAGGGTAATCTCGAAAGCCAGCATGCTGAACGAGATGAGGAAAACCCCGATTAACAAAGTCCACCTTGTTCCTCCGGGCAGGCTTTCGCCGGCAGGGGTGGTGCTGGTGGCTGGTGCCGTATTATTGCGTTTTTTCATGTCTTCTGGCTTAAAAAGATTATAGCACACTGCTCATTTTAATAGCTTTGGTTTCTATCGATTACAGGCGGAAAGCATATCAGGGAAAAAGCTGACAGGACGGTGGTTATACTTTATAATAGGCATTAACCTGCAGTTTGAATTGAAGAATATGAGGAGGAGACAATGTTGGAAGCGCGATTTAAGGTTATGATGGCGGAAAGCAGCTCCTGGGTTCCGGCGTCACTTAAAAACCTGGATGTGGAAGCTGAGGAGCTTGCCAAGATTGGCGCCGAGGTGGTGACTGCGGATTGCAGTACGGAAGACGAGGTAATTGAGGCGGCGCAAGATGCAGATGCTTTGCTGGTGATTTTTGCCCCGATAACGCGCAAGGTTCTGTCGTCCCTGCCTAAGTTGAAGGTGGTCGTCCGCTATGGTGTTGGCTACGATACGATTGATGTAGATGCTGCTGCCGACAACGGTGTACTGGCCGTCAACATACCGGATTTCTGCCTCGAGGAAGTAGCTGACCACGCCATGGCCCTGCTGCTGGCCTGTGCCCGGCGTCTGGTCTGGTCAACGGAAGGGCTGAAACAGGGGCGATGGGGTGAGGTCCAGATGGGGACCATGAAGAACCCGTCTCTGGTTGAACAAACGATGGGGGTGGTTGGCTGCGGTAATATCGGGAGCCGGATAGTGCGACGGGCGAAGAGTTTTGGCCTGAAAACAATCGCCTGCGACCCCTATCTAGATAAGTCGGCCGCCGACAAGCATGGGGTAGCGCTGATCAGCCTTTCCGAATTGCTTAAGGAATCGGATTACGTCTGCCTTCAGACTCCTCTGAACCAGGAAACCCATCACATGATTGGGGAAAAGGAACTGAAGCAGATGAAGCCCACCGCTTATCTGATAAATACGGCGCGTGGGGCGGTGGTTGATGAGGCGGCGCTTATCAAAGCCCTGCAAGGAAACTGGATCGCCGGTGCCGGGCTGGATGTCTTTGAGAAGGAACCGATTGAGCTTGATAACCCGCTGCTCAAGCTGGATAACGTTGTGCTCACTCCTCACTACGCCGTGCACACAACTACGGCGATGAAGCGGCTGAGATTGAGCCTGGCACAGGAAACCGCCCGGGTGCTTGCCGGGAAATGGCCGCGCCACTGGGTGAACAAAGGGGTGAAGCCCAAGGTCGCCCTGGTTAAAGAAGATTAAGGCGATACTCTTCCTTCAATTTAATGGCGGGCGGAGGTCCTCCTCCAGAACGGACTCGCACCATCTGGCTACGGCCAGCAGGCGGTCTTCGGCCCTTGGAGGACCGGCCAGCTGAATGGCAAGGGGAAGCCCGTTTTTACTTAGACCCGATGGCAGGCTGATGGAGGGTATGCCCATTATGGTCCAGGGAGCCTGCATCACCGGACTGCCGGTTGAGGACAGCCCATGGGGCGCTGGCCCCGGTATCCCCGGTGTAATCAGGGCATCGAACCGGTGCAGCAGAGGCTCCGTATCGGAACACTGCTGGAGGCGCACCTGGAGTGCCATCTCATACTCGGCGGTATCTATCGCCTGGCCATTCTCTATCAGTTTCCGTATGCCGTCCCGGTATTTATCCCCGTGCTTGGCAAAGGACTCCCGGTGGCTGGCGGCGGCCTCGGCTGCCATGACGGTGCGGGCGTTGTCAATCATGGTGGCGAAGCTGGGGGGTGGAGTCGCTTCATCGATTACGGCGCCGGCCTGCCTCAAACGGACAACGATGTCGTCCGTGTGCCGGCGCATTTCTTCGTCGGCGTTGTCATAGAAGAAGGTGCGCACCAGTCCCAGCCGCGGTGGCGACTGCCTTTCCAGGGATGCCAGGCAGTCGGGAATAGGCTCATTGAGCGAGAGGGCATCTTTGGGGTCGTAGCCGGCAATGGTCTGGAAAACGAGCGCCACGTCCGCCACTGTGCGTGTCAGTATGCCAACGTGGTCGAGGGTGGGACTCAACGGCACGACGCCATAGACGCTGATTCTACCATACTGGGGCTTGAAGCCGACGACGCCGTTATAGGCGGCGGGTCGCAGCACCGAGCCCATTGTCTGGCTTCCCAGAGCAGCCGGACACATACCGGCGGCAACGCCGGCGCCCGACCCGCTGCTTGAGCCTCCCGGGGTGTGCTCGGTGTTCCAGGCGTTGCGCGTGGGTGCAGGGTCAAAATAGGCAAACTCGGTGGTGTGCGTCTTGCCCAGGATTATGGCACCCGCTTCTTTCAGGCGGACAACCGATGTGGCATCATAGTCAGGAATGAACCCGGCCCAGGCCCTGGAGCCGGCCTCTGTCGGCAAACCGGCAGTGTAATAGATATCCTTGATGCCGACCGGGATGCCGTGGAGAGCACCGCGCCGCTGCCCTTGCGCCAGTTCCTGGTCGAGCTGGCGCGCGGTACCAAGGGCGCCCTCACGGTCAACCAGCGCCCAGGCTTTTATTTTGCCGTCCAGGGCGTCGATTCTATCCAGACAGGAGTTGACCAGCTGCGACGGCGTCAGGTCGCCGGAAGCAATTGCGGAAGCTGATTCAGTAACGTTCAGTGAATACGGTTGTTTAATCGATGACATTGCAAGCCCCTTTCCGTAAAGTAATACGAATTAATATCCACAATGACAGTGTCAGTTTAGTCGTTGAGGAATGTCATACCTTTCGCTTTTTTGCCGGGCTTTCTGGCGGTTCACTGATTTTCAGGGGTATGGAAAAACTAAAGGTACTGCCCTTGCCTTTCTCGCTCTGCACCCATATCTGGCCGCCGTGCAGCTCCACCAACTTCTTGGAGAGGCTCAATCCCAGTCCCAGTCCGCTGAGCCGGGTCCTTTCCGCCTCCAGTTGCTGATAGGGCTCGAAGAGCCTTTCCTGTTCTTCTTTGCCATTGGCCGCGATGACAGTTTCGTACCCGGCGGCTTGTAAAATTCGCTGAAGCAGTACTCGCACCGTTTCCTCATCATCAACAACCAGAACCTTTGTTTTGCGGTCTACCATTCTATTACCCTGAAAATTTTCTTTTATAATAGCTTTTATTTCAGCAGGGGTA
>JAUWLN010000150.1 GCA_030613665.1 Dehalococcoidia bacterium | reverse complement strand
AGTGCTGTCTCGTTGGCTTTGGCATAGGAATTGGCCACGACGATGTCGGCATCACTCGGCGCTTCGCAGGCGTAGACTTTGCGGCCCATTTTCACGCCCTCGCGCTGGGCTTCAACCAGGTCGCCGCAGTAGAGTCCGATGGTGTCCCGGTCGATGTTCACCAGGGCGTTGATGGAGAAATCAAGTCCCGCCATGCGGGCGATTTCCTCCATGTCCAGCCGCTGGACGTTATCATCCACTCTGCCCCATCCATCCAGCACCATAGTGCCAGTTTCGGAAATTGTGCACAGTTTGCCGTGATTGGCGGCAATGGACTTGGTGCTCGACACGCCGGGTAAAATCATCTTACCGCCGCCGCCGAAACCGGCGCTGGGATGGGGTACGAGTGAGCCAATTGATATCTTCAGGTCGCAGGCCATGAACTCGCTGTTTACCTCGACCGGGATGCCGCGCGAGGTGTCACCCAGGTAGGTGCAGTTTTCGTATGGATTATGGTTGAAGACGAGGTACTTCTGGGGAATGTCCTCACCCAGCTTTTTCTGGAAGTCCATGAGTTTCATCGCGCCGTGGAGACCGAGGGCGGCGATAAACCTGATGTTTTCGTCCTTGATGCCTCCCCCGTGCAGCTCGTCCAGAACATGTGGGACAATCTTATCGATTTTGGTCGGTCGGGTGAGGTCATCAAAGATAATGCAGACGTCGTTTTTCCCTTTGGCCCTCTCGGCAAGGCGCGGTGTTCCTATGGGCTTGCGGAGCGCGTCCTTTATCTGTCCATCCGATAATTTTGGAGCTTTCTCCCCCGCCATCCTGGGGACAATCACCTCCCAGGAATCGGGAAGCTCAAGTTCCAGCTCGGTGTCACCGTACCAGGGGAACTGCGGCACCTTGACAATCATGATTGTACCTCCTTTTTTATCTACAATGCGGTTAAGTTAGCCTATCTTCCGACAAAGAGTCGTGCCGTGTCAAGCGGAATCCATTATCATATTTGCCTTATAATATTGGGCCGGTGCTATATAAGACTATGGGCTCGCGGTAGCCCCGGCGCATCTCTCGCTTGGTCAGCTTGCCCGAGGCAACGGCGATAACCTCGTTAAAAAAGCGGGCGGCCACTTCGTCAACCGATTCCGTGCCTTCGATAACGGCGTCGGCAAAGATATCGAAGAAATCCGTTTCCTGGCTGTCATGTGGCTTGCTCCGCCGGCTGACCACCGATATTTGAGGGATAAACGGGATATCACCCATCCAGCCGGGCGCGCAGCGAAAGCTTGAGGAGACCCCACCGCCGACATTGTAAATGTGAATATGCGCCCCGGCGGCCGCTTCGCTGCTGATGAGTTCGCTGGTCATGGCGGTTCCGTCCATGAAGTACAGTCCTTTGCCCGGTGGTTTCTCCGCGTACTCCAGGACACCCTGTATTGGAGAAGTTCCGCTTTTGGCCATCGCTCCTAATGATTTATCTTCAATGGTGGTCAGGCCTTCGGAGATGTTACCGCGGGTGGGCTGAGTACCCCTGATATCCTCTCCAGAGGCTTTAATTATTGCCTCCTGGCGCTCTACCATCTCGCGAAACTTGTTTGCCACCGTTTCATTTACCGCCCTTTTGGCCAGCAGATGGTCGGCACCGATGACCTCGGTGGTTTCCGAGAAAATGGCGGTGCCACCTTCGGCAATTAACCGGTCGAATACTTTACCGGTGGCCGCGTTGCCGGCAATGCCCGATACGGCGCTGGAACCACCGCATTTCACGCCCAGAGTCAGGTAACTCAGGGGAAACGGTTTGCGCTGTAGCCTGGATGCTTCGGCGACCATGCTGCGGGTCGTGGCCAGCCCCTCATCCATGAAACTCTGAAAGCCGTCGCTCTCCATTATAGTAAGGACTTTAACCGGCTTCTTGGATTTGGCAATCTCGCCGGCGATGATGGCTGGTGAAGGGTTCTCACAACCGACGCCGACCACAATGGCGGCGGCGACATTGGGACTGCTGCCTATGCCGGACAGTACTCGCAGTGCTTTTTCATTATCATCTTTAAAGCGGACGCAGACGTGGGTGTGGATGACAGGGACGGCACCCGGTACCGCATCAGCAATGGTAGCGGCCATTTCGTTGGCGCAGCGGCCGCTTGAGATGACGGCCACGTAATTGCGTATGCCGGCTGAACCATCAGGTCTTTCATAGCCCAGAAATTCCATTATTTTGCCTCCTTGGCGCCGGGAAGGAGCGCGCTTTCGACATTATGTGTGTGAATATACTCGCCTTTGCCTATCGGCCGGGTGGCAAGTCCGATAACCTCCCCGTACTTTAAAATCTTTTCACCATTCTTGACATCAACAACGGCCAGCTTGTGTCCGAATGGTACCGCCTGGCTGGCGGTCATTTCCCCCACCGGCCCCGACTTTGAAACCAGGCTGATGGTTTCTCCGGCCTCAATATCGTTGAGGGCGGTGGCGGTATTATCATCGGGGTTGATTCTCATGGCTCTTTTCATCATATTGCATCCTCCTTACTCCGGCCTTTTTTCAGGCAGGTTAATTTTCGTTGTATTGCTGGATAAAAAATATTTAGTATGACCCGCAGTGCGCTTTCGGCCACTGCCGGATACATGTTTCTAGGTTTTCCGACTAAATTTCTGAATTGCCCTCGGTCCTTTGTCGATTTTAAAGCCGGTGTAGGCAACCTCGCCAACGTAGATACTGCCCTGAGAATCAACGGCGATGGCGTGAGGCGCGATGAATAAGGCCTTCTCCCGGTCCATTCCTTCCGCAGCCCATTCGGACAGCAGTTTACCGTCTATTGTGTAAATGCGAACCCTGTCCGCCAGGTCGGAGATATAGACAATATCATCGTCATCGATGAAAAGGTCGGTGGGACGGAGCTGGTCGGTCCACATATCGAGCAGTTTGCCTTCGCCGTCAAATATCTGAATGCGGCTGTTTTCCCGGTCGGGAACCCAGACCCGTTCCTTTTTATCCACCCAGATGTTATGGGGCAGGCGGAACTGGCTCGGGCCGGTGCCCGGTCCACCCCAGGAGAACAGGTACTTGCCATCGCTGCTGAATTTATGAACCTCGGCGTTGCCGTAACCATCGGCTATATAGATATTTCCTGATGGGCCAATGGCGACGCCGGTGGGCCGGTTGAATGGCCCGCCGCCCCTGGTGATGGTCACCAGGCTGGCAAAGAAGTCGAACATATTAACGTAACCGGTGTCCGATGGCTTGTCCTCGGTGCCGAGGGTCATAAGCAGCTTGCCATCGGCAGTGAATTTGCGTACGGTGTGATTAAAGTCATCGGTGCCGTAGATGTTCCCCTCAGGGTCAATGCAGCTGCCGTGCGCCCGCTTAAATACTCCTTCTCCCCAGGTGGCCTGCATGTTTCCCTCGCGGTCGAAGACCATCAGGGGGTGAGCGCCGCGATTGAAAACATACACCCTGTCCTGCTTGTCGATGGCGATGCCGCCAACGTCAAGTATCGACCAGCCTTCGGGGTATTTAGCCCACCCATCAACCAGTTCATAAGTGTACTTGCCAGAACCGTAAGCCATGCAATAATACCTCCCTGTATATTAGTATGTTCCGGAACTATCGCGGTTTCTCCGCATGAGAAAATCCGCCGCATTATATACATTTAAGGTCATTGTCTGTCAAGGACGGGATATCAGTTTCAGCATCTTTTCAGTGGCTTTCAGACCGTGGCCGGTGAAAGCGGAGACAATGACTTCCCCCTGGTTTGAACCGGGAAGGTATTTCTTGACGCCGGCGATGGCCGCCGCCGACGTGGGCTCGATGTAGTAACCCTTGCCGCAGATTTCCACCAGCGCCTTCCTGATTTCATCTTCACTGACGACCAGGAATTCACCGCCGGTCTGCCGGACGGCGTCAATGATTTGCCGGCCTCTCACCGGGCGGGCAATGGCGATGCCCTCGGCCAGTGTTTCCTTCGTGTCTATCGGCGGGCCTTCCGCCCGGTTTTCCCGATAAGCACGGTAAAGAGGTGCGCAGTTT
>JAUWLN010000073.1 GCA_030613665.1 Dehalococcoidia bacterium | reverse complement strand
GATGGGCATCAAACAGGCCTTTACCAGCTACGGTAATCCCAAGGGAAACGCCGATACAGAACGGGTATTCAGGACGATGAAGGAGGAGTTACTGTGGCTCAGGGAATGGCGCAGCCCCTTTGAACTGGCGGATGCCCTGGGGAAGTGGATCGAGAGCTACAATCGGTCTTATCTGCATTCGTCACTGGGTTACAAGTCACCAATGAAATTCGAAGAGGAGTATCAAAATTACCAGCTGACTCTCTTAGTCACGGCTTGACTAACTGGGGTGCAGTACAAACAAAAAAGCAAACCCTATTGTGTTGAATTTCGGTTTCTGTGCCACATCGCCATATAGGTATATAGTGAATCCCATAAGTAAGACCCAAGATATAGCTATGCCATTATATATAGTCTCATTTCCGAATGGGGTGAGAATGATAAACCATAAAGTCGCAAGGCCAACGACTGTCTCCAAAATCAATAGGACTATCAGTTTCCAGAGCTTATTGACTAGCTTACCTATCATCACCAGCAGATTATAAACTTATTCCAGAAGAATGTAAAAACGGAGGATTGTTAATTAGTAGTTTGGGGGTTCACGAAATGTATCAACCAAATGCAAATAAAACCATATTTTAGCACCATTTTAAATCAAGAGACAATATGCTAAACTCAAATTGACTATGGTGGAGAGGAAAAATGAGAAGGCCGGCGCCGTTATCGTTGCCGCCGGGAAAAGCGAGCGCATGGGCGACGTGGATAAAATGTTCGCCTCACTCGGCGGGGAGCCGCTTCTGCTGCGCACCACCCGTCCGTTTCAGCAGAGCTCTAAAATCGACCAGGTAGTGGTGGTGGTGAGCGGGGAAAGAGAGACGATGTGCCGGCATCTGGTCGCCGGCCCGGACTGGCCCAAGGTCAGCGACGTCTGCCTCGGCGGCAGGCGACGTCAGGACTCCGTTGCTGAGGGTTTGAAACGTCTTGCCGGCTGTGATTTTGTGGTAATTCACGACGGCGCTCGCCCGCTGGTTACAGTGGAACTTATCGAGGAAGGCCTGGAAGCGGCAAAAGAGACGGGGGCGGCAGCGGCCGCCGTCCCGGTAACAGACACGATCAAGGTCGCAGACGAGGTCAGCATCGTGCTTGAGACGCCATCACGTCAAAATCTATGGGCGATACAGACTCCACAGGTGTTCTCCTTCAGAATGATTTCTGAAGCCTATGAAAAGGTGAATGATGATGTTACCGATGACGCTTCTCTTGTGGAGCGGCTGGGATATAAAGTAAAGCTCTATATGGGTTCCTATGACAATATCAAGATAACCACGCCCGCCGACCTGGCGCTGGCGGAAATTCTCTGGCGGCAACATGAGCGATAATCTGCGAGTCGGCATCGGCTATGACGTGCACGCGCTCACTGCGGGGCGCAAGCTGGTGCTCGGTGGCGTTGAGGTGCCTTTCGAACTGGGCCTCAACGGCTGGAGCGATGCCGATGTCCTGACGCACGCCGTTATGGATGCGCTGCTGGGCGCGGCAGCACTGGGAGATATTGGCCATCATTTCCCGCCCGGCGACCCTCAATACGAAGGCATCTCCAGCCTGACACTGCTGGCAAAGGTAAAGGAACTACTTGCGGAAAAGGGGTGGCAGGTGAACAACCTTGATGCCACCATCATCGCCGAGCGGCCCAGGCTCAGCGATTACATCAATGATATGCGAGAGAAGCTGTGCCAGGCACTCGGCATAGATATGGAACGGGTCAGCGTCAAGGCTTCGACCTCGGACGGGCTCGGCTTTACGGGCAGGGGAGAGGGAATCGCCGCACTGGCGGTAGCGGCACTGAAGGAGAACTGAATGAAGGCTTTTAAGCATCCTGACCGGAAAGAAAAAGGAGAAATGGGTGAAGGTTTATAATACCCTGGCCAGGAAGAAAGAGGATTTTAAGCCCCAGGGCGATGAAGTGAAGATGTATGTCTGCGGCGTGACGCCCTACGCTGACGCCCATCTGGGGCACGCCATGAGCTATATCATCTTTGACGTCATCCGGCGTTACCTCCGGTACCGCGGCCACAGGGTGAAGTACGTACAGAACGTGACCGATATCGACGACAAGATTATCGACCGGGCAAACAAGCTGGGCATTCCGCAGCGGGAGCTGGCGGAAAAGTTCACCCGGAGCTACTTCGAGGATATGAAGGCGCTCAACATAGAGGAACCTGACGTCACTCCTTACGCCACCGATGAGATTCCGAAAATCATCGAAATCGTGCAGGGGTTGATTGACAGGGGTTACGGCTACGAGTCAGAGAGCAGCGTCTACTTCCGCGTCAGGAATGTGCCCGACTACGGCAAGCTTTCCCGTCGCAACCTGGACTCGATGAGGGCGGGAATACGGGTTGAGTCGGGAGAGGAGAAGGAAGACCCGATGGACTTCGTCCTCTGGAAGGCGTCCAAGCCCGGCGAACCGTCCTGGGACAGCCCCTGGGGGCCGGGGAGGCCGGGATGGCACATTGAGTGCAGCGCCATGTCGCTGAAGTACCTGGGCAATACCCTTGATATCCACGGCGGCGGTCAGGACCTTGTCTTTCCCCACCACGAGAACGAAATCGCCCAGTCGGAGAGCGTTACCGGCGTCAAGCCGTGCGTCAGGCACTGGCTGCACAATGGCATGGTGCAGATGGGCGAGGAGAAGATGAGCAAGTCGCTGGGCAATTTGATAACCATCAAGCAGGCCCTGAAAAATTACAGCGCCGACGCCATCCGTATCTTCGTATTGAGCTCCCACTACCGCAGCCCGCTCACCTATTCCCAGGAGATACTGGAGGCGTCAAAAGGAGGAGCGGAAAGATTACTGCGAGCTATTTCGAGAGATGACCCCACCGGTGGCAAGGGGGAATCTCTTGATGCTGAGCCTTACCGCAAGCGGTTTACTAAGGCAATGGATGATGATTTCAATACTCCACAGGCACTAGCGACTATGTTTGATTTAGCCCGCGCGATAAATCAAGCCGCTGATTCTAGTCTTAGCTTTTGGAAAGCTCGAAGCGTACTTTTAGACCTTACAAATAATATTCTTGGGTTGAAGCTTGAAAGCTTTGAATTTATTAGAGAACCAACTGCAGAAATCGAACAAGTTGTTAATCGTCTTATTAGGACACGCCAGACTCTTAGGAAAGCCAAACAATGGCAACTTGCTGACGAAATAAGAAATAAATTGTCTAATCTAAATATAATTCTTGAGGATACACGTGCGTTAGACGACGCTCGTGGTGCACGCGCAGTAGCAATGTGGAAACGTGAATTTAAACGGGAAATAACCCCTGAAGATTCAAAACTTCTGGATAATCTTCTCACTGAAGCTCAAGCAAAATTAAATGAACTGGGCATAGTCCTTGAACATTAAAGGGACGGTGTGGCGGCGGAAACGCTAGTACCTGGAGGTATAATATGTGGCAGAAAGTAGCGCTCGTTTTAATGGCACTGGGGATGCTGGCTCTTATTGGCTGGTCAGCCAATGCCTTCTTTGCCGAGAGTGAGATTCCGTTAGTCGTCAGGATAGCGGTTGGGGCTATAGGCGCCGGCATATTGATTATGCTCGGCCTGGCGATTAAAGACCGGGTGAAAAAGGCAAAAACCGACGAGTTCAAGGAGGTTGAGCGATGATAATCACCACTTCGGCAGAGATTGAGGGCAAGAAGATAACCAAGACAATCGGCCTGGTGCGGGGCAGCACCATACGGGCTCGACACGTGGGCAGGGATATCATGGCTTCCCTGCGCGGCCTGGCCGGCGGCGAGATAACTGAATACACCAAGATGATGGCTGAGGCAAGGGAAGAGGCCATTAAAAGAATGGTTGAGGATGCCGAGAAACAGGGCGCCAATGCCATTGTGAGTATGAGGTTCACCACTTCCATGGTGATGCAGAACGCCGCCGAGATTCTGGCCTATGGCACCGGCGTGGTCGTGCAGTAGCCTTCTCAAACTATGAGGCCTCCTGAATAATGCACTCCTTTTTCATATGGGACTAGTATAAAATGCTGGCAAATCTGTCTGGCTGGGTCACCCGTCGCGAGGGACGCAAGTTCCTGAAGCTACACGACAAAATCGACGATTCAGTATTTGCGGGCGCGAAGGATACGGGGACGATATCGCTCTATATTCATATCCCGTTCTGCCGGACCCTGTGCCCATTCTGCTGCTTCAACCGCTACCTGTTCCGGGAAGATAAGGCCAGGCAGTATTTCAAACAACTGAAAGGCGAGCTTGACCTCTACATCGAGAAGGGCTTCATTTTCTCGGACTTCTACTTTGGCGGCGGCACGCCGACCATCCTCATGGACGAACTCGAAGGCTTTATCGACCATCTCAAAGCCAATTTCAGCGTCAAGCGAATTTCACTGGAGACCACCCCCCGCGAAGTGACCCGGGAAAACATCGCCCGGCTCAAGGCGGCAGGCATCAACCGACTATCCATCGGCGTGCAGAGCTTTGATGACGACATCGTCAAGGCGATGGGCCGGCCTTTCGGCCCGAGCGAGGAAATGAAACAGCAGGTGCTGATGACGCAGGGAGAGTTCGACACCGTGAACGTCGACTTCGTCTTCAATTTCCCGGGCCAGACCATTAATCAGTTCAAAACGGACGTGCAGACATTCAAAGAATTGAAAATCGACCAGGCTACCTTCTACCCGCTTATGGCTTCCCCGCACAAGAAAAGCGCCCTGGAGCGGCGCTTTAACCGGGTGGATATAACTGAAGAAAAGCGATTTTACGATGTCATTTTGAATGAACTCTACGCAGATGATTACAGAGCGTCCACCGTCTGGTGCTTCTCCAGAGGGGAGAGAATGATTGACGAATACATCGTCGACTTTGATGACTATATCGGCATCGGCGCGGGCTCGGTGAGCATCGTGGGGGGTAATTTTTACGTGAACACGTTTTCGCTGGACCGTTATGGCGAGCTTCTAAGTCGTGATACCCTGCCCATCGTGGGCTGGCGCAAACTCACTGAACAAGAAAACCAGAGATACTATCTGCTCACCAAACTGTTCGGCATGGAGCTTGATACCGATAAGTTCGCACAGAGGTTCGGCGCCGGCATTGAAACAAAACTGCGCGCGGAGCTGCTTTTTCTCAGGCTTTTCGGCCTGGCAGGGGGCAAGGATAAAATCCGGATAAACAGAAAAGGCATGTACCCGGTGAGCGTTATGATGCGGGAGTTTTTCACGTCCCTGAACAACCTGAGAGAGCTTTACATCGAAGAGCAGACCTGACCATTTACTTGACGGCAATATGAATGCCGGCGGCGCCAAACAAAAACGGCCGGTAGCGGACCTCGCGGAAACCTGTCTCCAGCAGCATATCCCTCACCTCTTCGGCCGTGAAGAAGCCGGCCGCCGACTCCGCCAGATAGTTATATGCCCCCTTATTTCCCGAGAGCCAGAACCAGGCATTGCGGACGAACCAGCGCAGGTAGCGGTGGAATATTCGGCGGATAAGCCTTGAATTAGGCTGGCTGGTCTCCACGATGACGTACCTGCCCCCGGCGGCGAGGACGCGCCATACTTCAGTTAAATGCTGCCCGGCCAGGGGATTTTTATAAGTCAGGTTACGGAAGGCGAAAGAGATGCCGACGCAGCCGAAAGACGCGTCGGGAAAAGGGAGAGAGCCCGCATCGCCGTGTATGAAGGAAATATGCCTGCTCTCGTTCCCTGATGCTGATTTTGCCCGCGCTATTTCAAGCATGGGCAGACTGTAATCGATGCCGGCCACACCGACCCCACCTCCCCCGAGACGGCACACGGTCAACGCCAGGTCACCGGTCCCGCAGCAGAGGTCGAGGAATTTCTCAGGCTTATTTCTCAGGCATTCTTCCGCCGCCATCCTGCGCCACCGCCGGTCAAGACCCCAGGTTACAACCGTATTGATAAGGTCGTAACGGGGCGGCACCTCGGTGAACATTCGCTGCAAAGGCCTGCTCATAATGTTTCCTGCGGCATGGCCAGTTATTGCCCGGCCAACTCAGATAATTCCGGCCAGTATATAGCCGATGCCCAGAAGGAACTGCGTTACGAGGACGACCAGCACATTGCTGCCCATCGCCGAAACCAACTGCGTCATATCCCGATACTTTCTCGAACCCTTTATCGCCTTCAGGGCAAAGGGGAGCGTCAGCAGCGAGATAAGCGAGAAGACGGGCATCTTTCCGGCTATCACCCAGCCGATTATCCACAGATAGACCGCGATGGTAAAAATCGAATAAACCAGGCTGGCCCGCGAGCCGCCCATGACGATGGGCAAAGTCCTCCTCCCCCCCCGACTGTCTGCCTCGGTATCGGGGAACTCGTTGAGCAGCAGAAGGTTATGCACCAGAATCCCGGAGGGAATCGCGACAATCACCGCGTGCCATGTGTAGTGCGTGGCCTGGACAAAGTAAAGCCCCAGAATCGGCAGTGCGCCAAGCCCCAGCCCGGCCACCCATTCCGGCCAGGGCATTTTGAGCATCACCGGCGTATAGAAGAGAACGCATACCGCCGCCAGCAACAGCAGTGGAAGGAGCAGCCATCCCGTCGTCAGCACAAAAAATACACCGACGGCTATCGCCAGCAGGAAAGATGACAGGCCGAACCAGAAGACCTGTTTCGGGGTGAGCAGGGCGGCGGGAAGGATGCCACTGCCGCCGCTGAACGGTGTCGGCTTTGTGGCCAGGTCCACCCCGCTCCGGTAATCAAAATAATCATTCAACGTGTTGACGCTGATATGGGTGAGCAGGAGTCCAAAGCCAGCCAGCAACGCGTAACCGAGGTGGAAATAACCATCATACCAGGCAATGCTGGAGCCCAGAAAGGCCAGCACCACGGAAAGTATCAAAAATTGAGGCCTTGTTTCCAGAAACCATAGTTTAAGTTTCACGACTGCTCTTCCCTGCCTGATAAAGTAACCCTGAAGAACGAGGCAATGGAACAAAGAAGACACCGTCAATGACAATGCCTTCTAATATTGTCCAACACCCGATAGCGCCGAGGCGTTCTCACTTATGCTCCTGAATTTTCACCTCAACCGCTGCCTGGTTGTCATTTTATACCCAATACAGTTTCAGAGAAGTGTTAAGAAAACGGCAAGTCTACGACTTGCCGATGCGGAATACCTTGGTACCGCAGGTGGAGCATACACCCTGAACCGCCGGGCGCTTGTTCTTGAGAGTCGTCTGTTTTGCGTCTTTGATCTCTACTTTCTTTCTACACTTCATGCAGTAAGCCTGGGGCATTTTCAAAACCTCCTTTATTTGACTCTGTGAAGCAGAGTAACAAACCTGCCAGGATTTGTCAATAGCTTCTAGGCTCAAAAATCGCCTGATTTACTTTTTACCCAGCCTAATCTTTACTTCATTGCCGCCACGGAAGCGTCAGTCAAGCCAAAATCGGTGGTCAGGGTAAAGATGGCCTTCATGTTTCTCCCGGTTTAAGCCAGACTGGTCATCAGGTGACCCGGAGAGAGACGATGGCGATTATGATAAAGAGGACAGCCAGGACAATGGTGAGCTGAAACATCGTCTTTTCCAGGCCCCGCTTTGTCCGGTACACCGTGTCCGCCTGACCAAAGATGCCCCCCAGCCCACCACCCCGAACCTGCAAAAGAACAATCAGGATCAGGGCTACCGCCAGCACTATCTGAGATATATTTAAATAGGTCTGCATCTTTCCCTTCCTCTCTACCTGCTTCAGCTTTCACCCAGTTTTTTCTGCAAAAGCTCACCGGCCAGAGCCGGGTTGGCACGACCTTTCGTCGCCCGCATCACCTGCCCGACCAGGAATTTCAGCGCTGTTTCCTTGCCCGACCTGTAATCGGACACGGCCTGCGTATTTGAGTTTATCACGTCAACGATGGCGGCTTCAAGCTCCCCGGTATCGCTTATCTGGCTCAGGCCATCTTCTTGTATAATTTCGTCAGCTTTTTTACCCGTTTGAAACATTAAATCAAGCACCGATTTGGCAGTTGGTGCATTGACGACGCCTTCGGAGCTCAGCGCTGCTATTCTAGCGGCTTGTGCCGGCTCAACTTTTCTCTTAAAGTCGTCAATGTCTATGTTGTTATCATTCATTATGCGGCTGATTTCGCCCAGCAGCCAGTTACTCCCCAGTTTTGCCCGCTCCGATACCGGTATATCCTTCAGCTCTTCTGCTTTGATAAAATCCTCTTCGTAATCAGCTATCGCCTTGGTGCCTGTCAGCAGGCTGGCATCATAGAGCGACAGGCCATACTCTTTCATAAACCTGTCCCGCCTGTCCTCTGGCAGTTCCGGCAATTCAGCCCTTATTTCCTCCACCCACTCCCGGCTGATGGCAAGCGGGGGGAGGTCGGGCTCAGGGAAGTAGCGGTAGTCGTGGGCGTACTCCTTGCTGCGCTGCGCCACCGTCTTGCCCTTCTCCTCCACCCAGCCCCGCGTTTCCTGCGTTAGCTTTTTCCCCTCACTGAAGGCTTTCCGCTGCCGCCCGGCCTCATAGTCCATCGCCTGGTAGACCGCCCTGAAGCTGTTCATATTCTTGACCTCGACCTTGGGTCCCAGTTTGGAACTGCCTTCAGCGCGGATGCTAATATTGGCATCACAGCGGAAACTGCCTTCTTCCATGTTT
>JAUWLN010000097.1 GCA_030613665.1 Dehalococcoidia bacterium | reverse complement strand
GGGGAATGCGGCAGGTCGGGGTCATCGCGGCTGCCGGCATCGTGGCCATTGAAAAGATGGTCGAACGCCTCGCTGAGGACCATGCCAACGCCAGGCAGCTGGCGGAAGGGCTGGCTCAGATACCCGGCTTTTCCGTCCGCCCGGAGAAAGTGCAGTCGAACATCGTTAATTTTGAGTTTCCCGCCAATGTCAGCGATTTTGGCATAAAAATCAGGGAGAGGGGAGTAAAATTCCTCTACCGGGGCGGACGGAGCGTGAGGGCGGTAACCAACCGCATGGTCGGCTCGGAAGATATCGATGAGGCGCTGGAATGCATGGCCAGGATGGTGAAAGAGGCAAGCTAGGTAAAATATTGCCTCAGGTGCTGGTGAATGTCTTCCCGAACCGGCGGGCAGCCGGCGACGCATTTTGCCTCTTCTCCATCGGTAAGAGCGCAGTCGCCGACCAGCAGGTACGCTCTGTCGGAGGGTATATCGGGGTCGGTACCGAGGCAGATACGCAGTGGCATCTGCAGCTTTGCGCCGCGCTCACTCAACATGAGGAGTTCGGAAAGCAAGGGGATAAGGCAGCCGCTGCACGCCCCGTCGATGCCGCTTATCTCAAGCTGCGGGAAACTCTGATGTAACTGCTCCTGGGGCAGTTTGACCTTGAATTTCAGTCGTTTCAACTCTTCGCCGATGATATCGATTCTGGTCAGGTCGTTTTCCCCCAGCCCGGCCGCCGCGCCCAGGGTTACTGTGGGCACGGTATCGGGGTCGATATCCATGAGAGCGCAGCCGACGGCGTCCACGGCCACGGCATCCGCGCTGACCAGGAGCAGGGGCGTACCGATGGGCTGAGTGCGGGCGGAAGAGCCAACGCTGCCGATGGTCCTGGCGGTGGCGTCGATTATATTCATCGCCGGCCTGACTATCCTGTTTAGCTCAACGATGGCCCGGTTCAGGTCTTTTTGTTGGTGGAACCGGGGCTTGTCCTCCCGTTTCAGGCAGCCCTTGAGGTTCTTCATTGCCAGCGTGACCGTGGTCTGGTGGTGTGTCTTCAGCACCGGCACATTTATCAGCTTGTCGCAGGAGAAGACATATTCAGTGACTCTGAATTCATCAGGCGTGGCTTTTGAGAAGTTCCGGAAGGTGCGGAATTCGTGCTCATCAAAAAGTGCCCACTCGATGCCCAGGCGGTCGGCAACCTCGCTGGTACCGGTCCGGGTGAAGCACGGCCTGAGGTTTGACTCCGACTGGTAGTAGCTCGGCCCCTCCCCGATAATCACCCGGCCCGCGCCGGCATCCAGGCAGTACCGGGCCACGGCCTCGACCAGCCGGGGGTTGGTAATATCACCGCTATCGGGAGGCCTGGGCTCGTAGAGGTTGGGCTTGATGAGCACACAGTCTCCCCTTGCCACCGGCTTTTCACCGAGGTCGTCGAGAGCGCGCAGAAGCGCATCATGGTAGTCGTTTTCAACTTTAACGATGGAAACCTTGCTCATTGCTGTTGCTTTCGATTTCGGCGTCAGTCCAGAAAACTGACCTGGGAGGGCGGCCTTTCCTGGCTCTCGACTTAATACTCGCTTCCTTGAAGAGTTCGACGAAACCGCGGTCATTGTAGCTGCCGAAGGTGACGAAGCGCTTGATTCTGGCATTGACCAGCATCTTGGCGCAGAGGATGCAGGGAGTGTGTGTGCAGTAGATGGTGCTCCCCTCCAGGCTGACACCATTGAGGCTGGCCTGGATGATAGCGTTCTGCTCAGCGTGAATACCGCGGCAGATTTCATGGCGCTCCCCGGAGGGTATACCAAGCTCGTCGCGGAGGCAGCCCAGCTCCAGGCAGTCTTTAGAGCCGGCGGCGGCGCCATTATAGCCCGTGGACAGGATATGTTTGTCCTTCACCGCCACGGCGCCGACGTGGTGACGGCGGCAGGTGGAGCGCTCCGCGACCACCGAGGCTATCTTGAGGAAATACTCGTCGACTGTTGGCCGGGTAATCGGTTTTTTCATTTCAAACTGGCCAGTAATTTATTCGCCTGTTTCTCCAGGTCGGGCAGCGAGGACTCATTGATAATTGTGTAATCGGCCAGGGCAATCGGCCCGCCTTTATTTGTGTTCTCTATTTCGGTGCGGTCGCGGCCGGCAGCTTCGGCGGGGGTTAATGGCCGTACTGGCCTGTTGCTCAGGCGGGCGTACCTCGTTGCCGGCGATGCCCAGACGGCGACGACGGTGAAATCAGCGCCGTAGCGGTCTTTGAGCAGGATGTATTCCTCCCACGAGTAGAGCCCATCGACCACGACACTTGAATTTTTAAGGGCGGAGTTGATTCTGGGTAGATTTAACTTGGCATACGCCGCCATGCCGTGCTCCTTGCGTAATAATTCCCTGATACGGCGCTCGTTATCCTCGTTGAGGACGAGGCCCCGTTTTTTTACCTCTTCATCGGTGACATCGCCGAACCTGACCCTGCTGAAGCCGTGCTTCTCAAAAGCCCGGGCGACCTCAGATTTACCCGACCCGGCCATACCCACGATGGCGACAACTTTCCTGTTTTTTGACACTATGGGACTAATTATAACGGAGATAGGGGAGAAATTAAAATGGGGAAGCACATCGCCTACCTGTGCTATAATTTCCACTGTAATGTCTGAGGCAAATAGTTTATCCAGTGAAATAAAAAAGCAGCTTCCGAAAGAGCTGGTTGAGTTCCTGCGGCTGGCCGGGGAGCTGGTGCAGAAAAGGGGACAGAAGCTCTACCTGGTGGGTGGAGTGGTGCGCGATTTGCTTTTGGAAAGGGAAAATTTTGACCTCGACCTGGTGGTGGAAGGGGATGCCATTGCCCTGGCGCGGGAGCTGGTGGAGGCCAGGCAATGCAAGTTGGTCACCCACCAGCGCTTCGGCACGGCGAAACTGACGTGGGACGGCGGGAGCGCCGACCTGGCCACCGCCCGCTCGGAGACCTACGCCAAAGCCTGTGCTCTGCCCACGGTCAACCCCAGTACCATCAGAGATGACCTTCTCCGCCGGGACTTCACCATCAACGCCATGGCCGTTGCGCTTACTCCCGACCTTTACGGCCAGTTGCTAGACCTCTACGGAGGTTTGTCTGACCTCGATGGAAAGCTGGTCCGGGTTCTCCACGGAAAGAGCTTTGTTGATGATGCCACCCGCATCTGGCGCGCCATCCGCTACGAGCAGCGACTGAGTTTTCATCTGGAGCCGGAAACGCTTGAGCTGGTGAAGCGTGATGTCGGCTATCTGAAAAAAGTGAGCGGCGACCGCATACGCCACGAGCTGGAGTTGATTCTGAATGAGGAATTCCCGGAAAAAGCGCTGTGCCGCGCTGATGAACTTGGCGTGCTGAGCAAGCTGCACCTGAAATTGCAGGCGGATAAATGGCTGTCAGAGAAATACGAGCAGGCACGGCGGTGGAGTTCACCCGATAATCCGTCAACCGGGCTCTACCTGGCTCTGCTGGTCTACCGTATGGGCAGCAAAGACGTCGAGGAGTTTGTTTCCTACCTGAGGCTGAAGAAAGCATCCGGCCGAATACTTCTTGACACAATTGACCTGAAGGGAAACCTGGGGCAGCTGGCATCTCCGCAGGTAACATCGGGCCAGGTCTACACGCAGCTTGCTGGCTGTGCTATAGAAGCGGTGGTCGTCAACATAATCGCCGCCGGGATGCCGTCCGCGGTACCGCGCCTTACCGAATTCATTGAGAAGCTGAGATATATAAGACCCGCCCTCAACGGTGAAGACTTGAAAAAATTGGGGGTGGCACAGGGGCCGGAGATTAAAGAAATGCTGCATCGGCTGCTTGAAGCCAGATTGGACGGGAAAGCCGCTACCAGACGTGATGAAGAAGCCCTGGTTCTAAACTGGCTGGCAGGGAAAGGCGCATAAGCGATGGGCCAAAAGAAATCGCATTTCATTATCTTCGGGTTGCTGATACTGGTGCTGGCCCTCTTCGGCTGGGCGTTATCGACCCAGATGCAGGTTGGCAAGCTGGAGAAAACGGTCCTGACCGTGCACCAGCAGTTCAGATACAAAGGCGATGAGTACAATATGAGCCTTTCCCTACCCCTGACGCAGTACCTCCATTACCAGGAAAAGGCAAGGCCATCATGGTTGAACTACCCTTACAGCCATCCCTACCATTTCTTTGCGGAATACGTGGCCATGGCGACGGACACTGATGACGATGCCACCATTGATAATGTTGTCGGCTATCTTGATGAGGTGGCGGTATCGGAAGGATTCAACGACTATAAGAAAATCGAGTTCGCGCTTGTTTTTGTCCAGAGCTTTACCTATATCGGGGACAACGTCACGGCGGCCCTTGATGAATATCCCCGTTACCCGGTGGAAACGCTTTTCGACCGCGAGGGAGACTGCGAGGACACTTCGATTTTGCTCGCCGCCATCCTGAACGAGATGGGCTACGATGTGGCCATGCTCCTGTTCGAGGAGTTCGACCACATCGGGCTGGGCGTCAACATGCCGCCGGGATACAAGGTGTTTGGCAACTCCTGGATATATGAGGACAGGCGGTACTGGTACCTCGATACCTCAGGGGGAAAGTCAATCGGCTGGTGCCCGGAGCCTTACGACGTAACGTCGGCGTATGTGTATCCTATTGGTAGATGAGGTTGGGAGTAGGTGTGGTTAAGAGGAAAAGCTGAAGGGGCGGGAGGGTAACATAATTTAGAAATCTGATTCGGATACTGATTTATGCCGACCTCTAGTGTCTTCTAATATGGCAGTCCATCTTTCACGTTCCCTTTTTAACTGATTTGGACTTTTCTCATTCAGACAATCTAGTCTCCTGGAAAGACGAAGGCCTATTGGCTTTAAAGCCTTTTCATTCTTGAACAAATAGCATTGTTTCATTGTCGGAATAGAGAATCCTCCCTCATCAAAGAACAAAATCCCACTTAATTTCTTATAAACCCCACCGCCTTGGCCTATTTCTTGCTGTATGTATTCAAAAGCTTCTTTCATATCGAGCTTGTCCACAGCTAGTGTATCGCTCCAGAAAACTAAAATATTGATTTTGTCATCTATTAGTTGCCCCATCTTCCGCTGAATTTTACTAATAATATCTTCAGGCTCAGCTGATGGCAGTTCAACGTCTTCTGGCTGCTCTGCCCATTCGTCTACTTTAGAACGTTTTCTCGTTACTTCAAAATAAATTTCACTTCGATTATAGTTAGCCTTTATGTCTGGAAGCTTATGCTTTTTATCTTCCTCAATAAATGTAACCCCCGAAAATCCGTTTCTAGCGAGTATAATAGCGAATCTTCCTTCCTTAAGGATATCCGCATACGTTTTTTCGTTATTAACGCTGTCTAATAACTTCTGTATAAATTTATCTACACCATATACACCCTTTCGTTGAAGCTCATTAACCATCCCTTTTAAACGGCTCATTTTAAAACTCTTGTAGCCAATCTCTTTCATTCTTCCGATTAGTTTTTGAAGGGTTTCTTTAGTGATGTGCTCTTTCTGAAGACTATTCATTCTACTCTTTCCGTACATCCTGAAGTCTCCACCAGATATGTCTCCATGTTCTGCCGTTTGCACCGTGTATAGAGTTCCTCGGCCTGCGTTTTGTCTTTAAAAAGCGTGAAGAGCGCCGGCCCGGAGCCGGCCAGGTGGACGTGGGGCGCGCCCATTTTCCTGATATGGTCGCGGTAGATTTTTATCTCTGACCCTCCGGCAAAGACAACGTTCTCGAAGGTATTGAAAAGAGTTGACGGCTCTTTGCCCTCTTTCAGTTCTTGGACCATGCGCTGCGTTATCTGTCCATCGGTGAAGTGACTGGTATTCAGACTGGCGTAGAGCTTGGCCGTTTTGCCGGGAAGGCGGGGCACATCGGGGATGACCAGAACCACTCGGTGGTGGGGTAAGGGGGGGAGGGGGGTTAACACCTCGCCTCTTCCCTCGGCAAGCGCGGTACCACCACGGAGGAAAAAGGGGACATCCGAGCCAAGCTGCGCCGCAAGCTCAATTAGTCTTTCCTGGGGCAGGTTCAGTTTCCAGACCTGGTTCAGGCCGTGCAGGGTGGCTGCCGCGGCGCTGCTGTCGCCGCCTAATCCCGAAATCAGGGGAATGCGGTTCGAAACCTCTATGGCTATTCCCTGGCTGGCGCCTGACGTCTCTCGCACCAGGTTGACCGCCCGTGAAACGAGGCTTTTCTCCGCCGACCACTGCGGTGAATCGGACCGGATATCCACTGACCGGCTGGCTTCAAAACTGAGCCGGTCGCAGAGGCTGATGGTCTGGATGACACTCCTGATTTCGTGATAGCCATCCGGTCGCCGGGCTAACACTTCAAGGGTTAAATTCAGTTTGGCTGGTGCCGTTATAGTCAGCATGCCGCCCTCTTCCTTTTTTATTTTGTGTTTGACCGCCACAGTTGCGCCCATTCCTCAAGGGTCAAAGTCGCGGCGCGGCGCTGTGGCGCTATGCAGGCTTCTTCCAGCAGTTG